>JAYWDM010000137.1:0-6936 GCA_043779885.1 Betaproteobacteria bacterium
TTGCAGGTCAACGTCAAAGCCGATCTCAGGGATTTCGCCGATTGGGGCGCACTCGGCAAACTGGTGGGCGAAGCCCATCAGGATTATTTCGCCGTGCCCGTATTCAACGGCATCAAACGCCCGCCCAGCGCCGATCAATTGAAGCATCTCGGGGCGTCGCTGGCGAGCTATGGCTCGATGGGCATGTTTCACATGGTCGGCGTGACGCCCGAGGCGCCGACGCTCAAAGCCGCGTTCAATGGCGCGAAACCGGCGGCGGTCGTGACCATCACCAGCCGCGATATCGAGCGCGTCTACGCCGGTTACAGCGCCAAAAACAATCCGCTGAATCTCGTGGTGTTCTCGGGTCCGCAGCAGTCGCTGTTCGAAATGAAAAACCTGGCGGATCTGCTCGCCGGCAAGCGCGTAAAACCGGGCAGCCACCTCTTCGTCACCACCAGCAATGGCGTCAAAAGTGCCGCGCGCCAGCTCGGGTATTTGCAAAAAATCGAGGCAGCCGGCGGCATCGTGCTCGAAGGCGTGTGTTTTTACATTCTGCAGAATATCGGCCAGATCCGAGTGCAAAACGGCTGGAGCAACCTCGTTACGAACTCGGCCAAGCTTGCCAACATTATCGGCGCGCACAAGTTCAATACGATATTGCGCCGTACCCGCGATTGCGTGCGCATCGCGCTGACCGGAGAGGACGAGTGAGCCGCGCGCGCGTCATGGCGCCGCTCATCAGGGTCAGGCGCGCGTTCGGCGCGGTCGTCGAAGGCGAAGCGCTCGTTTCGCGCGAAGGATTCAGCCCGCGCTACGATCTCGATCGCTGGACGGGGCTCATTTCGCGCCCCGGCCACGCACTCGAGGGGCATAGCCTCAAGGACAAGATACTGATCACGCCGAGCGCCAAAGGCGGCATCGCCGCGGGCTGGGCGTTCTACGACATCAAGCACAAAGGCATCGCGCCGAAGGCTTTCGTATTCGGCGTGACCAATCCCGTCATGGTGCAGGGGGCGGTGTTTGCAGGGATTACGATAACGGAAGGCTGGTCGCGCGACCCGTACGCATGGATCCGCACGGGCGACATCGTGCGCGTGAATCCGCTGGCCAAAACTCTGCAGCTAATACAAAGCGCGGCCATACCGCCAGCGCAAAGGAAACGTTCATGAGGTCCGTTATGCATGCAGTGCTCTCCGGCACGGTGTTGTTCGCATGGAGCGTGCTGGTCTGCGCGCAGTCCGGCGGCTATCCGGAGAGGCCGATACGGATCGTCGTCGCCTACACGCCGGCGGGCACGACCGACATACTCGCGCGCGTGATCGGGCAGAAGCTGAACGAAGCCTGGGGCCAGCCGGTCATCATCGACAATCGTCCCGGCGCGAACGGCAACATCGGCACCGAATATGCGGCGAAAGCGACCGCGGACGGCTATACGCTCCTGATGGGGACCGCCGGCACGCACGGCATCAATCCCGGCCTTTATCGCAAGCTCGGCTTTGACGCGGTCAAGGATTTCGCGCCCATCAGCCTGGTCGCGATGGTGCCCAACATCTTCGTCGTCAATAATGCGGTGCCGGCAAGAGACCTGCGGGAGTTCATTGCCTACGCCAAAGCGAATCAGGGCAAGCTCAATTACGGTTCGCCGGGCAACGGCAGCACCGCGCATTTGTCGATGGAACTGTTCAAGTCGATGACCGGCATTCAAATGCTCCACATCCCGTACAAAGGCAGCGCGGGCGTGCTGTCGGACCTGATCGGCGGCCAGATCGTGGCGACCATGGACAATATGCCGGTGTATGTGCCGCAGGTGAAAGCGGGCAAGATCCGTGCGCTCGCCGTGAGCCCGTCCCGGCGCTCGCCGGCTGCGCCGGAGGTGCCGACCGTCGCTGAGGCCGGTGTGCCCGGCTACAATTCGGGTGCGTGGTTCGCCCTGTTTGCGCCGGCGGATACGCCCAAAGCCCTCGCCAACAAGCTCGCGCGCGAAACGACGCGCATTTTGAAGCTGCCTGATGTGAGCGCCCGCTTGGCCGATTTGGGCGCCGAACCGGTGGGAGGCTCGCCCGAGCAGCTTGCCGCGCACATCAAGGCCGAAATCGCGAAATGGGCTAAAGTCATCAAAGACGCCAACGTCGAACTGCAGTAAGAACGAGTCATGATCCGGGATCCCGACACCTTCTCTCTGCTGCTCGACGCGATACGCCGGTTCGTGCGCGAGCGGCTGATCCCGGCCGAACAGCAACTCGCCGACAGCGACGAAATTCCCGCGGGAATCGTGGCCGCAATGCGCGAGATGGGGCTCTTTGGGCTGACGATACCCGCCGATTACGGCGGCCTGGGGCTGACGACGGAAGAAGAGGCGCTGACGTCGATCGAAATGTGCCGCGCGTCGCCGGCGTTCCGCTCGATCGCAGGCACCAATAACGGCATTGGTTCGCAAGGCATCGTCATCGACGGCACGGACGAGCAGAAGAAAAAGTATCTGCCGCGGCTCGCGAGCGGCGAACTCATCGGCGCGTTTGCGCTGACCGAGCCGGGCGCCGGTTCCGATGCCGGCTCGCTCACGACCAGCGCGCGGCGCGAGGGCGATCATTACGTCATTAATGGTGCCAAGCGCTATATCACCAACGCGCCGGAAGCCGGCGTGTTCACGCTGATGGCGCGCACCGATCCGCTATCGAAGGACGCGCGCGGCGTGTCGGCGTTTATCGTCGAGCGCGACACGCCGGGGCTCACGGTCGGGAAACCCGATCGCAAAATGGGCCAGCGCGGCTCGCATACCGCCGACGTCATTTTCAACGATGCGCGCGTGCCCGCCGCAAATCTGATCGGCGGCAGGGAAGGCGTGGGTTTCAAGACGGCGATGAAGGTCCTCGACAAGGCACGGCTCAATATCGCTGCCGTATGCGTGGGCGCCGCCGGCCGCATGCTCGAGGAGGCGCTGAATTACGCGTTGCAGCGCAAACAGTTCGGCCAGCCGATCGCCGAATTTCAGCTCGTGCAGGCGATGCTCGCCGACTGCCAGACCGAAATTTTCGCCGCGCGCAGCATGACGCTCGAAGCCGCGCGCAAGCGTGATAATGGCGAGAGCGTGACGATGGAAGCGGCTTGCTGCAAGTATTTCGCCTCCGAAATGTGCGGGAGAGTCGCCGACCGCGCGGTGCAGGTCCACGGCGGCGCGGGCTATATGGCGGAGTCGGCGGTCGAGCGGTTCTACCGCGACGTGCGGCTGTTCCGGCTCTACGAAGGCACCAGCCAGATTCAGCAACTCGTCATTGCGCGCCATCTGATACGCAACGCAATCCGTTAGACCCGCCTGACAACTCAGGAGTACTTGCAGTGCCATTCGATGATTTGCTCCAGCAACTGCGCGAACGAACCGCGCGGGTGCTCGCGATGGGCGGCGCGGACAAGCTTGCCCGGCGCAAAGCCGAGGGCCATCTCAATGCGCGCGAGCGCATCGATTACCTGATCGACCCGGACAGCTTTATGGAGTCGGGCATGTTTGCGGTCGGCATCCGTCCCGAAGTGCGCCACAAAACGCCCGCCGACGGCAAGATCGCGGGTTTTGCGCGCATCGGCGGCCGCGAGATCGCCTTGGTGTCGAACGACTTCACCGTGCTCGGCGCGTCGTCGTCGGTGATCAATATGAAGAAGATCAAGCACGTGAAGCAGGTCGCGGCGAAACGCGGCCTGCCGCTGGTGCTGCTTGGCGAGTCGAGCGGCGCGCGCATGCCCGACCGCATGGGCTCGGCCGGCCGCGCCATCATTGCGCAGGACCCCACTGAATACCAGCGAATGCGCGAAACACCGTGGGTGTCCGCCCTGCTGGGCGCGTGTTACGGTTCGTCGACGTGGTATTCGGCGATGTCGGATTTCGTCGTCATGCGCAAGGGCGCCATCATGGCGATCGCGAGCCCGGGCGTCACTTCAATCGCCATCAACAAACCGATCGGCACCGAGGAACTCGGCGGCTGGAAACTGCTCACCGGCATATCCGGCCTTGCCGATCTCGCGGTCGACACCGATGAACAGGCGCTCGATGCGATCAAGCGCTTTCTGTCGTATTTCCCCAGTCATTGCAACGAACCGCCGCCCGTACATCCGGTTCCCGCGGATTCCGATGCGGCGAGCAGCGGGATGCTGGAAATCGTGCCTGAGTCGCGCAATAAAGTGTATGACGTGCGCAAGGTGATCAAGGCCATCGCGGACACCGATTCGACGTTCGAATTGAAAGAGCGTTACGGCAAGTCCGTCGCGACCGTACTCGCGCGGCTCGACGGTAAAAGCGTCGGGTTTATCGCGAATAATCCCATGTTCAAAGGCGGCGCGCTCGATGCCGATGCCTGCCAGAAAATCACCAGCTTCATGGTGCTGTGCGATTCGTTCAACGTGCCGCTCGTGTTTCTGGTCGATGTGCCGGGCTTCCTGATCGGCGTCGAAGGCGAAATGCGCGGCATGCCCGGCAAGGTGATCAACTGGATGAACGCGATGAGCCAGGTCACCGTGCCCAAAATCACCGTGATCATGCGCAAGAGTTACGGGCAGGCCTATATCAACATGGCGGGCGGCAAGGGCGCGGACGAAGTAGCGCTCTGGCCGACCGCTGATCTCGGCTTCATGGACCCGGCGGTGAGTGTAAACGTGCTGCATGGCGTCAAACTGGAGGACGATCCCGCGCGGTTCAAGGAACTGGTCGCAGACGTGCAGCGCGACACCTCGGCATGGGCGCTCGCCGAACTGTACGAAGCGCAGACCGTGATCGATCCGCGCGAGACGCGCGCCTACCTGAAGCGCACGCTCGAAATACATCGGCTGCGCCTGAAGAATGGCGTCGGTGGGCACGCGTTGCGCAACTGGCCCACCAGTTACTGAGCAATGACTGAGCCGTCATGAATGAAGCGTTGATACCGCACGCGGGAATCGCGAACTCGAGTACGCTGATGCGCGATTTCCATTTACGCGTCGACTAATGCGCGTCGACACGCACTTGCCAGCGCTGCGCCGGAATTAAGCATGCCGATTGAAGATTTGCTGCAGGAACTCGCGGCGCGCAGGCTGCGCGCGCTCGCGATGGGCGGAGCGGAGAAACTCGCCAAGCGCAAGGCGCAGGGTGTGCTCAATGCGCGGGAGCGCATCGAACGCCTGTTCGATCCCGGCACATTTCTCGAGTCGGGCATGCTGGCGGTTTCCAATCGTCCCGAAGACCGCGCGACCACGCCTGCCGACGGCAAGGTCGCGGGCTTTGGCCGCATCAACGGGCGCGAGGCCGGCGTGCTTGCCAACGACTTCACCGTCAAGGGCGCGTCGAGCGCGGCGATCAACATCAAGAAACTGAAGCACATGAAGAATGCCGCAAGAAAACGCGGCATCCCGATGGTCTTTCTGGGCGAATCGACCGGCGCCCGCATGCCCGATGTGATGGGCGCTGCCAGCATAGGCTCGAAAGATGATCCCACCGAGTACCAGCGCACGCGCGAAGTGCCGTGGGCGGCGGCGGTGCTCGGGCACTGTTACGGTTCGTCGGCGTGGTACGGCTCGATGGCGGATTTCTGCGTGATGCGTAAAGGCGCGATCATGGCGGTGTCGAGTCCCCGCCTGATTTCGATGGCGACCGGCAGAGCGGTCGATCCGGAAGAGCTCGGCGGCTGGCGCGTGCATGCGGAGGTGAGCGGCCTTGTGGATCAGGTCGTCGATAGTGACGAACAGGCGATAGATGCCATCAAGCAGTTCTTGTCATACCTGCCCGGCCACCACATGGAAGCGCCGCCCGCGCAAGCTGTGCCACCCGGGTCGGATGACGCGATCAAAGACGTCATGAGGCTCGTGCCTGAAGCGAGCAACCAGGTTTACGACATGCGCAAAGTCATTGCCTGCATCGTCGACCGCGACTCGATGTTTGAAATGAAAGCGCGTTTTGGCAAGACCCTCGTGACCGCGCTCGGGCGGCTCGACGGCAGGACGATAGGCGTGATCGCCAACAATCCGCTCTACAAGGGCGGCGCGATCGACGCGGATGCGTGCCAGAAGGTGCAGGCATTCATGGTCCTGTGCGATTCTTTCAATATTCCGCTGGTGCTGCTGGTCGATCAGCCGGGATTTCTGATCGGCCTTGAAGGCGAACAAAAAGGCATCACCGGCAAAGTGATGAACTGGCTGAACGCCATGACGCTGTGCACGGTGCCGAAAATTTCCATCATCCTGCGCAAAAGCTACGGCCTCGCGGTATCGAACATGGGCGCCGGCGGCAATGCGGACGAAGTTTGCTGCTGGGTAACCGCCGAGGTGAGTTTCATGAAGCCCGAGTTCGGCGCCAGGGTGGTGTTCGGCATAAGTGAAGACGAGCCCGGAAAATTCGCGGACGCCGTCGCCAGGATGAACAAGGGTTCCACGCCGTACGATATGGCGGCGATATACACCGCGCAGAACGTGATCGACCCGCGCGACACGCGGGAATATCTGAAGCGCACGCTCGAAATCCACCGCCTGCGGCTGACCAACGGCGTCGGCGAGCATCGCATGCGCACGTGGCCGACGAGCTATTAACCGCGCGGCCCGCCTATTCGCCGACCTCGAGCCCGGTCATGCGCCAGTGTTCGCCGCTCCTGACAAAACACGCGCGGTACTCGAGCGGGCTGCGCACGTGTTCCTCGGGTATATAGCCTTCGCCCGCCGCGGTCTGCAGCTTTACCCATTTCTGCGGATTGCCCTTGTTCTGATCGGCCACCTCCCAATCGAGAACCTTGACCAGGGTGTACGACAGCGTCCGCAGCGTCGCTGAATTCGCCGCGGGCTGCGCTTTCATCAGCGACTCTTTGGCGATGATCGCGCCGGACGTGTCGGGGTTCGCGCCATCCGGCCATTTGTAGTAAATATACGGCGCGCAGAACTCGACGACATTCCTGTCCCGCTTGACGAATACGCCGCCGAGAAACAGCACTTTCGGCAGCTCCACCC
>JAYWDM010000138.1:0-6933 GCA_043779885.1 Betaproteobacteria bacterium
CGAACTGCGCGCGCAGGCGGAGGACGCGCTCAAACAGTTCCAGGCGCGGCAAAAATAGTTCAGGGGAACATTACTTTGACCAAACGCTCGGCAGCGTGCCGCCACGTGAATTGACTGGCGACGAACGCCGGGCCTGCCACGCGCGCCCGCGCGCGGTATTGCGGACTTTCAATCGCCTGCACCATCTGGTGCACGAGGTGGTCCAGGCTCGGCTCCAATAGCAAACCCCGCACGCCCGGCGATACTTGCTCCTCGTGCAGCGTCGCTTCTATCGGCAGCGTGAATTCCGTTCGCGTAAAGTCGTCGGTTGACCCGCCCTGCGTGCAAATGATCACAGCCCCGCAGGCCGCCGCTTCCAGCACCGGCAGGTTGAATCCTTCCGCCGTGTAGGGCGACACATAGGCGTCGGCCGCACGGTATAAATCCGCCATCTGCGCAAAGCTCAACGTTTCCCCGTTGTACGTCAGCCGCTCCCGCACCTGGTACGTTTCTCCGGTCGTCAGCTGGCCGACGGCCAGATCTTTCAAGTCCCGCGACGGGTATAGCGCACCGAGTCCCTTGGCAATGAGCCGCACATGCGCGTGTTTCTGCGCAACCGCGGCGAAAGCCTTGAGCAGCAGCGGCAACCCTTTGTTCGGCGCCATGGACCCTACGGTCAGAAACGTAAATGTCGGTGCTCCCGCCCGGCCCGTAAGTGGAGGCTCTGCCGGAAAATACAGCGCCGGATCGAAGCCATGCGGCACTACCTCGACCTGACGCGGACTTGCGCCGCTGCGCAGAAAACCATTGCGGGACCACTGCGACGGCACCAGGAAAACGATATCCGCGGCGGCCGCCAGCGCGCTTAGCGGGCCCTGCGGCGCCAGGTAGTCATCCGGAACGTAGCCGAATTCGGACGTGCCGAACACGCCGGTCCGTGAGTACCCCGACGCCGCGCAGTTATACGGAAATGAGATGCGCAGGACGGCATCCGCGGCGGCGCCCTCCTCCACGCAAGGAATCGCCGCGATCGCCGTTTCCGCCGCCGGTGGAAACAGTCCCCGCATCGGCTGCCAGTGCCCGCCGTAATACGGGACGTCCCGGTGGATGAGCCCCAAGTCCGGGATCTTCAGCAATTCCAGGCACTGGAACTGATTGACGATCGCATACGAGTGCGCGATGTTTCTCCATCCTTCGACCAGCAAGGTGCGCGACGGCATCATCACCGAAATTTCCTGGTCTGCTCCATGGATCCTGGCCGGACGCGCGCGCTATCCCGCGAGCGGGCTACTTCGATTCCGCCGTAATATCCAGCCGCTTTGACGCCGCCCTGGCGATGCGCTCGCGTATCGCGGGCAGCGCCGCGTGCGCTGCCGCTTCGCCCGCCGCGATCGCCTCGACCTTGGCCGAGAAGTCGAGCGAGCGGGTGCGCGGCGTCGCCGGCCGGATGGCAACGTCAGCCGCATCGACTTCGCTGGTGCCGCGCCAGGACACATCGACCGCAATCACCACCTCGGCGCCCATCCGGCGCGCGACCGGCACCGGCACCCGGCTCGTGAGCCCGCCGTCGACATATTCGCGGCCTTCGATCAATACCGGCCAGAACACGTTCGGAATGCTGCTCGACGCGCGCACCGCGAGCCCGGTGTTGCCGCGGTTGAACACCGTCATCGCGTTGGTCGCGCGCTCGGTGACCACCACCGCGAACGCGCGCTCCAGCGTTTCGATCGACCGGTTGCCGAGCACTTTGTTGACGTAATCCTGCAGCGCGTCGCCCTGCACGCGGCCCGGGCCGAACAGCGTGAAATCGATGAGATCGCTGTCCTCGATGCGCAGCGCCATCGCTTCCAGCGCCTTCGCGTCGTAGCCGCCTGCGTAGAGCGCGGCGACGACCGCCCCCGAACTGCTGCCGACGATAACGTCGGGCCGAATGCCCGCCGCCTCGAGCGCCTTGATCACACCGACGTGCGCGAAACCGCGCGAGCCGCCCGCGCCAAGCACCAGCGCAATCAGCGGCCGTGCGGAATGCAGGCGCGCAATTTCGGCGGCACGCGGCGGCGCCAGCTCAGGATACTCATGCGGCGCGATCGCGCATGCCGCGGGCAGCAGCGCGATCAGGAACAGGCCAGCCCGGCGGATCATGTTCTTGTACGGCAACGAAACTCCCGTTAACGATTAAGTGCTCTGGATGAATGACTGTTTACCGCATAATTACGGCCGGCGGCGTTGCACGCGCGAATTGCGCCGGGTAACAACTGTGCACCCGAAACAAGGATAATGCCGGTGTCGCCGCCGCGCCACCCGCTTACCGGAGAGTAGTGATGAATCGCATTATGCAATGGATCTGCGCCGCCGTCCTGACGGCCCTGGCCGCCGCCGCGGCCGCGCAAGGCTACCCGACGAAACCGATCCGGCTAATCATGCCGAACGCTCCCGGCAGCGCGAACGACACGCTGGGGCGGATCGTCGCCGCGCACCTGGGCGAAGCGCTGGGCCAGCAGATCGTGATCGACAACCGCGCCGGCGCCGGCGGGCTGCTTGGCATGGAAATCGGCAAGAACAGCGCACCCGACGGCTACACGCTGGTGGCGGCTTCCACGGCGGCGATGTCGATCGCACCGCATATATACAAGAAGCTGCCCTACGATCCGCTCAACGATTTCGAGTACATATCGCTGTATGCGGCCACGCCCAACGTGCTGGTCGTAAATACCGCGGTGCCGGCGAAAAACATGAAGGAGTGGCTCGAATGGGTAAAAGTCAATGGCAAGTCACTCAACATGGCGTCGGCGGGGCCCGGCTCGCAGAGCCATTTGACCGGCGTCGCCTTGCTGACGGATGCCGGTCTCCAGTCGACCCACGTGCCCTATAAAGGCGGCGGCGCGTCGGTGGCGTCGGTGGTGGCCGGCGAGTCGCAATGGACGATAACGCCGGCGCCGGCCGTCATGTCGCTGATCAAGGGCGGACGGCTGCGCGCGCTCGGCCAGAGTTTGCCGCAGCGCACACCGCTCTTGCCGGACGTGCCGTCGATCAAGGAGACTGTGCCCGCGTTCGAATACAGTGGCTGGAACGGCCTGCTGGCGCCCAAAGGCACGCCGAAAGCGATCCTCGCCAGGCTGCGCACGACGCTGATCGAAGTCGCCAACAAAGCGCAGTTGAAGGAGCAATACGCCGCGCAGGGTGCGCAGGTGGTTACCAACACGCCCGGGGAATTCCGCAAATTCGTACAGCAGGAAATCCAGAGTACTGGCAAAGTGGCGCGGGCGGCCGGTCTCAAGGTCGACTGATCGCGCGCGGCTGCATGCCTACGCGGAAGCAGCGGGGCGCCGCACCGCCACGTAGGCCGCGAATTCGCCCTGCTTCGTGCCGAGCGTCTTCAGCCAGCGCTGACCGCCGAACGTAAAGCCTATCCAGTACCCGAGCTCCACGAGTTCAGGCTCCGTGAACTCCGCGCGCAGCGCCATCCACATCGCGTCATCGGCCTGCGCGGGATCGTACATGATCGCGTCCGCATAGCGCAGCGCGAGTTTTTCACGCGGCGTGAAGCGGACGGATTTTTCGTAATTCGTGAGTTCGGCCATGCGGCTGCCGGCGTCCCGCGCAGACTGCGCGGTTCCCTGGTTGCTTCAGTATCCGCATTCGACGGTGTGCGCAATATAGGCGCGCGCGAGCTCTTTGAGATCGTATTCGAGCACGCCGGCATCGTTGTCGAACAGTGTTTTGCGGGTGAGCGTGAACGAGCGCATCACATCCGGCTGGTGCGCGCGTATCGCCTGGTTCTCGGGGCCCGGACGGCCCGCCGCGACCGCTTCATCGAGCCACTGACGGATTTGCGGATCGCTGATGGTGTCGGGTACGATGTAGGTCAGACGCGCCATGCGGACTCCTGATTGTGATAAGCAAACGTGGCGTGTAGTCTAATGCGGTCTTAATCACCGAGTCAAAATGATGAGCATGCAGTCCATTGCAGGTATTGCCGCGGCGCTCGCGGCCGCTGTGCCGCTGATGACCGCCGCCGGCGCCGCAACCTACCCCGACAAGCCGATCCGGCTTATCGTGCCGCAGCAGCCCGGCAGCTCCAATGACACAGTGAGCCGGGTGCTCGCGCAACAGCTGGGCGAAGCGCTGGGACAGCAATTCGTGATCGACAACCGCCCCGGCGCGGGCGGTATCATCGGCATGGAACTTGGCGCGCGCGCGATTGCCGACGGCTACACGCTCATCGCCACCGCAACCGCGCCGCACGTGATTGCGCCGCACACGCACAGGAAGATCAGCTACGACCCGTTCGGCGATTTCATCCCGATTTCGCTTTATGGCGTCACTTACAACGTGCTGGTGACTTTTCCCGGGATGGCGGTGAAAAATGTCGGCGAACTGGTCGCGGCGGCAAAAGCAAGGCCCGGCTTTTTCCTCGTCTCCAACGCGGGCGCGGGCTCGCAAAGCCATCTTGCGTGCGTGATCTTCGCGGCGAAGGCCGGCATCGAGCTCACGCATGTGCCGTATAAAGGCGGTGCTGCAAGTGTGACGGCGGCGATGGCGAATGAAGTGCAGTTCACGATCACGCCGCTGCCCGCGACATTGCAGCACATCAGAGCCGGCCGCCTGAAAGCGGTGGCCGTGGCCGCGAAACAACGCACCGCGGTCGCGCCGGATATTCAGACGTTTGCAGAATCGGGATTTCCCGGGTTCGAGTCGAGCGGATGGAATGGCCTGCTGGCGCCGCAAGGCACGCCGCGGCCGATCGTCGACAAGCTCTACGCCGCGCTGCATCAACTCGCTGCGACATCCGCCCTCAAAGAGCAGTTTGCGCGCCAGGGCGCTGAAGTCGTCACGACCACGCAGGCGGGGTTTGCGCGATTCCTGCGCGAGGAGTACGACAATTTCGGCCGCGCAGTGAAGGCGGCAAAACTGACCGTCGAGTGAGCGCGGGTTAATTCGCCTTGCGCTGGCCGGTCGCGGCGGCAGGCGTCTCGATCAGCCGCATGACCTCCGCGGCGGCATGCTGGGCCTCGTCACGCGTCAGCCGCTCCGCCGCGTCGGCATCGCGGCGTTTGATCGCCGCGAGTATCGCCTTCAGCCCCTTCACGCTTTCCGCGGAGCGCCGCGCCGAGCGCCTCGGATGCGTCAGCCCGAGCGCGCGCCAGCGCCAGATGCGCGCGTGCACGGTCGCCAGCATCGACGACAGCGCTTCGCTGCCCGCGCCTTCAAAGAGCGATGCATAGAAGCGGTTTTTGGTCGCGAGTATGGTGTCCGCGTCGCCGCTCTTGTACGCCGCCGCGACGACGTCAAGCGCCGCCGCGAGTTTCTTTACGTGCCCGGCGCCCGCGTGTTCGACGCACAGCCGCGCCGCCAGGCCTTCAAGGGCGGCGCGTATCGTGTACAGATCGCGCGCCTCCGTCGCGGACAACTCGCGCACCACCGGCCCCCGGTTCGGAATGATGGCGACGAGGCCTTCGGACTCGAGCTGGCGCAACGCCTCCCGCACGACGGTACGCGAGACGCCCAGCATGTCCGTCAGCGCGCGTTCGACCAGGCGCTGGCCCGGGGCAAGCTGGCCGCCGATGATTGCGTCGCGAAGCCGCTCGAGCACCTGCTGGCGCAGCGGCGCTGCCAGGCGGTGGATCGCGAGTTGCGGCAAATCCATGGTTGACCTTTTGGTATGACCGTAATACGATATTACGCTAATGGCGTCAGTCGGCGCAACCACCCCCGCAAGGAGAACTTCCGCATGAGCAGTTACCCCGTCAAAGTCGGCATCGTCGGCCTCGGCCGCTGGGCCAGCGTGCTGACGCGCGCCGCCGTCAAATCGGACAAGATCAGGATCGTCGCCGGCTTCAGCCGCTCGGCGGAAAAACGCAATGCGTTTGCACAGGCAATGGGCGTACCCGCCGCGCCGGATATGCAGACGCTGCTCGCAGATCCCGACATCAAGGGCGTCATACTTACCGTGCCGAACGAGCAGCATCTGCCGATGGCCGAGATGGTCGCCAAGGCCGGCAAGCATGTCTACACCGAGAAGCCGATCGCGAATACGCTCGCGGACGGCCTGAGAATCGCCGCGCTCGAAAAGCGCTACGGCGTCAGCGTTACCGTCGGCCACAGTGCGCGCCTGATGGCCGGCATCCGCATGATCCGGGAAAAGATCGACGCGGGCGAACTCGGCCGCGTCGCCTTCATCGAAGCAAATTTCTCGAACGAGCGTGCGCTTGAACTCACGCCTCAGACATGGCGTTGGTACAAGGACCGCGCGCCCGGCGGCCCGCTGTCGCAACTCGCGATCCACCAGTTCGACGTGCTGCATTACCTCGGCGGCGAAATCGACGAAGTCACGTCGATGGCTTCCAAACTCTCGCCGGTGGGCGCCGAAGTCGACGACCAGTCGATGACCCTGATGAAATTCACCGACGGCAAGATCGGCTACGTGGGTTCGTGCTGGACTTCGCCCGGCATTTTCGCCGTGCGCGTGTTCGGCTCCAGGGGACTCATGCATTATGAAATCGATTTCGGCACATGGGACACGCCCGACAAGCTGCACACGACTTCCACGCTCTACATCCAGCGCGGCAAGGACGGCTATGCCAGGCGCGAGGAAATCAAACTGCCGCCGAGCGACATGTTCTGCGCCGAACTCGATATGTTCGCCGAGAGCTGCGTGACCGGCAAGGTGCGTGAACTGTCGGCGCACAACGGCAACGTCGCGGTCGCGGTCGTCTACGCGGCGCTGCGCTCGATCGAGCACAAAGGACAGGCGGTGAAAATTGCCGACGTCATCAATGAAACGCAGTCAAAACTCTAATCCCCGGCCGCGGAGGGGGCGAAGAACACGGGGAAATGCAGGAAACAGAATTCAATTATGGAAGCTCTGATTAAGTTCGATAGGGGTAGGGAAGGGCTCTCGCCCTCCCCTCCCTCCGAACCGTGCGTGCGGTTTTCCCGCACACGGCTCTCCAG
>JAYWDM010000139.1:0-17760 GCA_043779885.1 Betaproteobacteria bacterium
GCCCTGGCGCTGCTGAACGCGGCGCGCGCCTGGGCAATGATGCACGGCCGCCATCAGGTGCTGCCCGAAGACGTGCAGGCCATCGTGCCGGGCGTCGTCGGCCACCGGCTTTACATGGCGCGCGACGATGCGCGCATCAATGGCGCCGCGGTCGCTGAGCAACTCATCGCGGCAGTACCGATTCCCTAACGGGTGATGAGTAACAGGCAGACCCTCGTCACCCATCACCCATCACCCAGATGCTGCTGGCGCTCAGAAACCGTTTCTCAAGCTGGCTCTTCCAGCCGGGCAGCCCCGTAACCGGCAGCATCGTGCTCGTGCAACGTCGTATTTTCATACTGCCGTCGCGCCACGGCATGCTCTTTGCCGGTGCATTGGTGTTGATGCTCACGGGCGCGATCAACTACAGCCTGAGCCTCGGCTATATCCTGACGTTTCTGCTCGCCGCGCTGGGAGTCAATGCGATATTGCACACGTTTCGCAATCTCGCCCGCCTCAGGGTCGCCGCCGGCCGGGTCGCGCCGGTGTTTGCGGGCGACGTTGCGCACTTTACGCTCGTCATTGACAATCCGAGCCGGCTCGACCGTTACAGCATCGGCATCACGCGGGACAAGCGTGATGCGATATACACCGACGTACCGGCGCTGGCGTCGACGACCGTGGTCGTGCCGGTTCCCGCGCCGCAGCGCGGCGTACTGCGTCCCGGCAGACTTACGCTGTTTACGCACTTTCCGCTCGGTCTGTGCTACGCATGGGCGTATGCCGCGCTGGACATGCATTGCATTGTGTACCCGCGGCCGGAAGCGGGCGCGGTGCCGCTGCCGATGGCTGACGCTCACCACGGGAACGGCGCAATCCGCGGCGCCGGTCAGGAGGACTTTGCCGGGTTGCGCTCCTATCATGCGGGCGACTCGCCGCGGCAGATCGCCTGGAAAGCCGTCGCGCGCGGTGAAACGCTGCTCACAAAACAGTTCAGCGGGCGCGCCGCCGCCGAGGTATGGCTCGATTGGCGGCAGACGCCCGAGACGATGGGAACCGATGGCAGGCTGTCGCGACTTGCCCGCTGGGTGATCGACGCCCATGCCGGGTCGCTGAGTTTCGGCCTGCGTCTGCCAGGCACTACGTTTGCGCCCGCCCCCGGCAATGCCCAGCGCGAACGCTGCCTCGAGGCGCTCGCGCTGTTTCAAAGCGAAGCGCGATGAGCACCATCAGCGAAAGATTCGACCTGCGTCACGTCGCCTGGTTGCTCGCGTCGCTGGCAGTGGTTGCGGCGCCCCATACGGTGCGCCTGCCCTGGTGGATTACGCTGCTCGCGGTCATGCTCTTTGTCTGGCGCGGCTACGTAGCGTTCCATGGACTCAGGTTGCCGCGCAAATGGCTGCTGCTGCTGATCGCGGCGGCATCCGTCGCCGGCATCTACATTACCTACGGCCGCGTTCTCGGCCGCGATTCCGGCATCGCATTGCTGGTCGTGATGCTGGCGCTGAAGCTGCTGGAGATGGCCACCCTGCGCGACGCGATGGTGCTGATTTTCATCGCCTACTTTCTGGTCATCACGAATTTTCTGTATTCGCAGACCATCCCGACCGCGCTTCTCATGCTGGGTATCGTATGGATCATCACGGCCACGATGGTGGGATTCCAGTTCCGCGCGCGACAGCCAGGGTATCGCTGTCAGTTGCGCATCGCCGGCGTCATTTTGCTGCAATCGGCGCCGCTCATGCTGGTATTGTTCCTGCTCTTCCCGCGCATACAGGGCCCGCTGTGGGGAATGCCGCAGGACGGAGCATCCCGCGTAACCGGCCTGTCTGAAGAAATGGCGCCCGGCAGCGTGAGCAATCTGCTGACGTCCGACGCGGTCGCGTTTCGCGTCACTTTCGAGTCGGCGACGCCGCCGCAGTCCCAGCAACTCTACTGGCGCGGGCCCGTCATGTGGGATTTCGACGGCTATACCTGGAGCGCCCCGCGCGTGCCCTATCCGGTGGTCCGGCCCTATGAGCCGATCGGCGATCCGGTCGAATATACCGTGACGGTCGAACCCCATGGCAAGCGCTGGCTCTTTGCACTCGATTTGCCGGCGAAGACGCCGCCGCGCAGCGTATTGACCAGCGACTTTCAGTTGCTGTTTCAAACCGCCGTGAACAACCGCATGCGCTACGACATGATTTCCCATCTGCGCTACCGTGACAACAGCGAGCCTCCACGCTATGAACTGCAGCGCGCGCTGCGCCTGCCCCGCGTATCCAATCCGCGCACGCACGAGCTCGCGCGTGAAATGCGCAGCCGCGCGACCGACGACCGTGCCTACATCGACGCCGTGCTCGGCATGTTTCGCAACGAGAATTTCTCCTACACCACGACCCCGCCGCTGCTCGGCGCAAACCCGGTCGATGAATTCCTGCTGAATTCGCGGGCCGGTTACTGCGAACACTATGCGTCAGCGTTTGCCGTGCTGATGCGCGCGGCCGACATACCCGCGCGCGTCGTCACCGGCTATCAGGGCGGCGAACTCAACACCGTCGGCAATTACATGATCGTGCGGCAAGCTTACGCGCACGCATGGGTCGAGGTATGGCTGGCAGGAGACGGCTGGACGCGTGTCGATCCGACCGCGGCGGTTGCCCCCGCCCGGGTGCAGGCGGGTGCCGTCGCCGCCGTACCGCAGGGCGAGGCGCTGCCCCTGCTGCTGCGCGGCGACTACCGCTGGCTGAACCGGGCGCGCCTGACATGGGACTCGCTGGCCTATTCATGGAATCAGATCGTGCTTGAATACACATTCGATCACCAGCGCCAGCTGCTGCAGCGCGTCGGCATCGATGATGCGACCTGGCGCAGCATGGTGACCGTCATGATTATCGTGGCGGGCACGATAATCCTCGTGCTTGCCCTGCTGCTGCTGCACCATTTGCGGGCCTTGCGCCCCGATCCCGTTGCCGCAGCCTATGCGCGCTTCTGCCGCCGTCTGGCGGACCGCGGCGTTACCCGCCATCCCAGCGAAGGTCCCGCAGCCTTCGGCAAACGCGCCTGTGCTGCTCATCCGGAGGTTGCGCCGGCCATCGATACGATCAGTGATCTGTACATCCGGCTGCGTTATTGCAGTCAGGCGCCGCCTGGCGCGCTGGCGGACCTGCAACGCGCGGTGGCGAACTTTCGCGTGAATGCGTGAGGCGGGTGTCGTAAGTCAGCCGTGCGCCGAACCATAGGCGCGCGTCGCCCGCATGAATGAAATGAAATCCGGGAATGGAGCGTTGCCGGCGAGGGCACCCGAATGCGCCGCGCTCCTTCCGGGATCTACGTTCCTGGATGATCGGGCGGCAACAGCCTGAGCGGATCGATCGGCTTGCCGAACCGCCGGATCTCGAAGTGCAATCGGACCTGATCGGCATCGCTGGCGCCCATCTCCGCGATTTTCTGGCCTTTGAGCACCGCCTGCCCTTCCTTCACCAATAGCTGACTGTTGTGCGCGTAGACGCTCAGATACACTTTGTTGTGCTTGACGATGACCAGCTTGCCGTAGCCGCGTATGCCGTCGCCGCTGTAGAGCACTTTGCCCGACGCGCTCGCGGCCACGGCCTGGCCGAGTTTGCCGGCGATACCGATGCCCTTGAGATTCGTGGATTCATTAAACGTGCTCAAGAGCTTGCCGCCGGCCGGCCATCCCCAGTTTATTTTTTCGTCGTCGTCGTCGTCCCGCGCCACCGGTTTCTCTTCCGGCCGCGGATCTATCCTGACGACCGCCGGCACCGCCGGTTTGATTTGCGGTTGCCCTGATAACTGCGCGAACGCCTGCTCCGAATAGGGCACTTTTACCGCTTTCGGTTGCGACTTTACCGCTTCATTTGCCGCCGGCGGCGGCGCGCTGCCGATGGTCCGTCCTTGCACGCCCGGCGCGGAAATCAGCGGCGTTGTCGCCACCACCGGCGGCGGCGCGCGCAGCCGCAACTGCTGGCCGACACGTATCCGGTCCGGATTATCAAGCAGATTCCACTCGGCGAGTTCTTTGTAATCCAGCCCGAGATCGAGCGCGATCGTATACAGCGTATCGCCCTTCCTGACGGTGTAATACTCGGGACGCGGATCGGATTCCCGCGCCGCGGCCGGCGGCACGGGCTTGGCAACGGGCCGCGTCGTTGCCGGGCCGCGCTCGCTTACGGGAGCGGGTTGATGCGACGCGCATCCGCCGACCGCAACCAGCGCCAGCACCAGGATGATCCGCACCCGCAACCTGCGCCGGCACGGCATCAGTTCAGTCCCGACAGCATGGGCACGAAATTAACCGCATCGAGTTTCGCTTCGGAAAATCCGCGCGCGCCGCGTTCGATCACGCACAACTGCTGCTCGCGACTGCCCATGGGCACGACCATTCTGCCGCCGACGGCAAGCTGCTCCTTCAACGCGGCAGGCACATGCGTCGCGGCGGCCGTCACCAGGATCGCGTCAAACGGCGCGGCTTCGGGAATGCCCGCGTGGCCGTCGGTGTGTTTGAACCTGACGTTGCTGATCCGCAGTTCGCGCAAATGCTTGCGCGCCCTGGCGAGCAACTGCAACAGGCGCTCAACGGAGTACACCTCGGTCGCGAGCCGTGCCAGTATCGCCGTCTGGTAACCGCAACCGGTGCCGATTTCGAGCACCTTGCCGAGAGGCTTGCCGCCGGTGAGCAACTCCGTCATGCGGGCGACGATGTACGGTTGCGAAATCGTCTGCCCGAATCCCAGCGGCAGCGCGAAATCCTCGTAGGCGCGGCTCGCCAGCGCGTCGTCGACGAAGATGTGGCGCGGGATCTCGTTCATCACGTTGAGCACCGCCTCGTCGACGATACCCTGCTCGCGCAGCCGCTCTATCATGCGCATGCGCGTGCGCTGCGAGGTCATTCCAATGCCCGAAATCCGCTCGCTCACGCGAACCAGTCCCTGATCGTCTGCAATTGCGCGAAATGCGTGAGATCGACCTGCAGCGGCGTGACGGATACGACGGCGCGCGCAGCCGCATTGAAATCAGTGCCCTCGCCTGCATCCTGCGCGCCGCCCGCGGCGCCGATCCAGTACACGGTTTCGCCGCGCGGGGTCACGGACTTCACCACGGGTTCGGCCTTATGGCGCTTGCCGAGCCGGGTAATTTCAACGCCGCGCAGTTGCGCATAGGGCACGTCCGGCACGTTGACATTGAGCAAAGCGGGCTGGCCCAGCCGCTTCGCCAGAAAACGCCGGGCAATGTCGGCTGCCACCCGTGCGGCGGTGCTGAAATGATCGTTGCCATGCGCTACGAGCGAAACCGCGAGCGATGGAATACCCAGCAGAAATCCCTCGGTCGCCGCCGCCACGGTTCCCGAATAGATCGTGTCATCGCCCATATTCGCGCCATGATTGACACCCGAAATGACCATATCGGGCAGCTCGTCCAGCAATCCGGTCACGGCAAGGTGCACGCAATCGGTCGGCGTGCCGTTCACATAAAAAAAACCGTTGCTCGCCCGCCGCACGCTGAGCGGCCTGTCCAGTGTCAGCGAATTGCTGGCGCCGCTGCGGTCGCGCTCCGGGGCGACCACCGTAATTTTGCCAAGCGGCGCGAGAACTTCGGCCAGGGTCGTGAGGCCGGGCGCAAAGTAACCGTCGTCGTTACTGAGCAGGATATGCATGCTCAATCTCCGGTAGTGGGCGGCAAGCCACGTTTTCTCTGCGGCCGGGCCAGTCGCCGGAAATCATGCGTTTTTACGTGGTAAATATCGAGACCGTCACAGGAAATCTTTCATGCGAAATTATAGCATGCACCCCCGCGCGCCACGCGCTCGCGCATATGCGGTCGCCGCCTCATCAAGCGGCGCAGATTGGTGCTAGCATAGCGCCTTTTTCAAACCCGACCAGTCACATCAAGATGCAGTCGCAAAGCACGACCAATCCGTCGTCCGCCAGTCCGGTTGCCGCAATCGAGGCACTGACCGGACCGCAGGATTTTCTGGCCGGCCGCGCCGTGGACTTTCGCGCGCGGCGCTGGTTTGGCATCGACGCGATCAAATGAGCGGGCCGCTCGCGGGAATCCGGATCGTTGACCTGACGACGGTCGTACTCGGTCCCTACGCAACGCAGATACTCGGCGACCTGGGCGCCGACATCATCAAGGTCGAGCCGCGCGAAGGCGACAACATGCGCCACTCGACGCCCATGAAGCACGCGGGCATGGGGCCTATTTTCCTGCACCTGAACCGCAACAAGCGCTCCGTCGTGCTCGATCTCAAGCAGGCCGCCGGTCGCGATGCGATGCTCAAACTTTGCGCGACGGCCGACGTGCTGATCTACAACGTGCGCCCGCAGGCGATGGCACGGCTGAAGCTCGCGTACGACGACGTGCGCGCGGTCAATCCGCAAATCATTTACGTCGGCGCATACGGCTTCAGCCAGAACGGCCGCTATGCGGCGAAACCGGCCTACGACGACCTGATTCAGGGCATGGTTGCGCTGCCGTCCATCATTCAGCAGGCGGGCGCCGATCGTCCGCGCTTCGTGCCCTCCACGGTCGCCGACCGCGTTACGGGACTGAACGCGGTCAACGCGGTCACGGCTGCGCTGTTCCATCGCGAACGCACCGGCCGCGGCCAGGCGGTCGAAGTCACGATGTTCGAAAGCCTCGCGCAGTTCGTGCTCGGCGATCACATGGGGGGCAAAACCTTCGAGCCGCCGGCCGGCCCCATGGGCTACCCGCGCCTGCTGGCCGAGCATCGCAACCCTTATGCGACGAGCGATGGCTATCTGTGCCTGCTGCTATACAACGACAAGCAGTGGCGCAATTTCTTCCGCATCATCGGCCGCGAGGACATGTTCGAGAACGATCAGCGCTTCGCGACGCAGGCCGCCCGCGCGCAACATTTCGCGGCAAGCTATGCATTCGTCGCGGCGCAGATCAAGACGCGCACCAGCGCGGAGTGGCTCGGCGTCCTGGCTGAAGCCGATATCCCCGTCATGCCGCTCAACTCGCTGGACGACCTGCTCGCCGACCCGCATCTGAACGAATCCGGCTTCTTTTCCCTCGTCGATCATCCGAGCGAGGGAAAACTGCGCTCGATGGCAGTGCCTAGCCAGTGGTCGGAGTCGGTGCCGGACGCGCCGCGCCCGGCGCCGCGACTGGGCGAACACAGTATCGAAGTGCTGCGCGAGGCGGGTTACCGCGACAGCGAGATCCATGCGATGATCGCCGCCGGCATCACCCGCGCGACGGATTGAACCGGCTATGGATTTCTCGTTTTCCGCGGACCAGCAGTTGATGCGCGCCGCCATCGAAAAGGTCTGCGCCGGGTTCGACGCCGATTACTGGCTGGCGAAAGACCGTGACGGCGGCTTTCCGGACGACTTTCATCAGGCCTTCGCGCGCGACGGCTGGCTCGGCATCGCCATGCCCGATGAGTACGGCGGTGCCGGCCTCGGCATCACCGAGGCCGCGCTGATGATGCAGACGATCGCCGAATCCGGCGCCGGGATGTCGGGCGCATCCGCGATACACATGAACATCTTCGGCCTGAATCCGGTGGTCGTGTTCGGCACTGACGAGCAAAAACGCCGCTGGCTGCCGCCATTGATCGCAGGCCGCGACAAGGCGTGTTTTTGCGTGACCGAGCCCGACGCGGGCCTCAATACGACAAGGCTCAAGACCAAAGCCATCAAACAAGACGACCACTACGTGGTGTCGGGCCAGAAAATCTGGATATCGACCGCGCAGGTCACCAACAAGATGCTGCTGCTCGCGCGTACCACGCCGCGCGACGAGGTCACGCTGCCGACACAGGGTCTGAGCCTGTTCTACACCGATTTCGACCGCCGGTTCGTCGAAGCCCGCGAGATTCCGAAGATGGGACGCGCCGCGGTCGATTCGAACCAGGTGTTCATCGACGGACTCAAAGTGCCGTTCAACGATCGCATCGGCGCCGAAGGCCAGGGCTTCGAATACATCCTGCACGGCATGAATCCGGAGCGCATCCTGATCGCGGCCGAAGCGGTCGGCCTCGGCCAGGCGGCGCTCAGGCGTGCCGCGGACTACGCGAAAGAGCGCATCGTGTTCGACCGCCCGATCGGCCAGAATCAGGCCATCCAGCATCCGCTGGCGCAACGCTGGATAGAACTCGAGGCCGCCAGCCTGCTCGTGTTTAAAGCGGCGTCACTTTACGACGCGGGCCGGCCCTGCGGCGCCGCGGCCAATGCCGCCAAATACTTTGCGGGCGAAGCCGGCTTCAAAGCCTGTGAAACCGCCGTGATGACACTGGGCGGCATGGGCTACGCCAAGGAATATCATGTCGAACGCTACCTGCGGGAATCATTCATTCCGCGTATCGCGCCGGTCAGCCCGCACCTGATATTGTGTTTTATCGCCGAGAAAGTTCTGGGGCTGCCGAAGTCGTACTAGACGTCCCGACTGAACCATGATGGGTATCGGCCGCGCCGGCCTCCACCCATCCTGCGCGTTATGGAGCGACGGATGGCCCGCTGAACTTGCGATCGTGTTCGAGCGACGGCAGCATGCCGCGCACGCGCGCGACCTCGCCGGGATCGATCACCGCCATGGCAACACCGGGCCCGGCGCCGAGTTCGGCAAGTATCCTGCCCCACGGATCGATGATCAGCGAGTGCCCGTAAGTCATGCGATTGCCCGGATGGTCGCCGCACATTGCGGGCGCAAACACATAGCTCAGGTTCTCGATCGCGCGCGCCCGCAACAGCGAATGCCAGTGAACGACCCCGGTCTCGCGCTGAAACGAAGACGGGACGGCGAGAAACAATGCGCCAGCCTGGGCGAGCGCGCGATAAAGCTGCGGGAAGCGCAGGTCGTAGCAAATGGTCATGCCGAGCAGTCCCCACGGCGTTGCCGCGACGACCGCCTGATCACCGGGCTTGTACGCATTCGATTCGCGTATCACCTTGCCGCTCGGCAGCGTCACGTCGAACATGTGTATCTTGTCGTAGCGTGCGGCGATCGCGCCGTCGGCGGACAGCAGGTACGAGCGATTGACCATCCGTTCATCATCGACCTTGACCGTCAGCGAGCCGATCAGCATCCAGGCCTGGATCTCGCGCGCCAGCGCCTGCAACGCGGCGAGCGCCGGGTGTGCCTCTTCAGTATGGGAATTCTCGCGCATCACGCGGCCGCTGCCGTCGAGCAGTACGGCGTATTCAGGCAACATGACCAGTTGCGCGCCGTGCGCCGCGGCAGACCGGCTTGCCGCCTCAGCTGCGCGCAGGTTGGCCGCGACGTCGTTGCCGGAATTGAGCTGCACGCATGCGACTGTGAACGCCGTCATGGTGCGCGGGTCTCCACGCGGGTGCCGGCCATCAATGCCTGTGTCGCATGACGAACGCGAGAGCGCGGCGTGGCCAGCGACAAAAGCCTACTTGCCGGCGCCTGCGGAACGCTTCGCAATTTCCTTCAACACCTGCTCGGTGACGTCGATCTGCGAGCTGTTATACACCGCCTGCTGAAGGATCAGATCGAATTTTTCCGCTTCGGCGATGCGCTTGATAATCGCGTTGACCTCCCCGATAAAGACCGCAAACGACTCCCGCTTGCGCGCCTCGACCTCCTCGAACAGGGCGCGCTGCGCCTGCTGATACTGTTGCGCCATCACGGCAAGGCGTTTTTCCTTCACCTGGCGGTCGACCACCGGCATTTTCGCGCCATTTTTATCAAGGTCACCCTGCAGATCGTTGCCCTGCTTCTGCATCTCCTGCAACTGGCGCTCGCGCGGCGCGAATTCATTTTTCAGCGTTTCCGCGGCCTGCTTGGCCATCGCCGACTCGCTTTCGATGCGGGCGACGTTGACATAGCCGATTTTGAGCGGCTGAGCGCCCGCCTGCGCGGATAGCAGGACCAGCAGCAGCATCGCGCAGAAGTGCAAGATTCTTGTCATCTGATCTCCGGGGCCCGCAAAACCGTTCGCGGGGATGTTGCAACGAACCGCCTATGATGCGCAGGTCGCATGGATGGCGCCGTGCAGCCGTTCTACGCAAAAAATTATTATAACATTGTCAAACGGCGCGCCATGACCCCGCGCGCCGCGACACGGGTTTGCTCAACCTGACGCGCGCAGCAACTGCGTCAGTTCGCCGGAGTTCGTGATCCGCTCCAGGCCTGCGACAGTTTCCGCAATTTGCTGCGCCGCCTCATGCATAACCGCTTTGCCTGCCAGTGCCGTGAACTTAGCAGCGAGTTCGGCGGCCGTCATGGGGTCCTCGTGACTGCCTTTGCGGTAAAGCACCTGCGCTTCATATTCCGCTTTGTTCCGGCACACCACTCGTGCCCGGCAGGCGACCCGATGCTTGCCGCCTGCCGCGTCAAATGCGGGTTCCAGTTCAACGCGTATGCGTCGAATAAAATCGAGTATGGCCGGATCGCGCAGCTTGTCGTCGCGAAATTGCTCCACGGTCGCACGCCGTTCCAGCGCCATCACCGCCATTCCATAGCGCAGATTCATTTGCGCGGCCAACACGCCCTGCACCCTGGCGGGATCGTAATCCCATCCGCAGTGATGCAACGTGTTCGTGCTCACGAAGGCCGTCACGCTTTCGATATCGGCAGCGGCCAGCCGGTGCTCGCGCATTATCCCGTCCAGCGCCGCCATTGCCGTAATGCTGCCGTTCGAGGCCGGCGCGGGTTTGTAGCCCACGCGCAGCGTCTCCCACCGTTCGCCCAGACCGGCAGTCAAGATTGCGCAGTCGTATTCCCCCGCCAACGAACTGAGGAAACCGCCGTAAGGCGCTTCCAGCACGTCCGGAATTCCCGTATAGCCCAGGCGGGCGAGTTTCGCCGCATAGACGCCGCTTTGGGCGGCACGCCCCGAGTGGAATCCTTTCGTCATGGCGCCTTCCTGCACCGCCATCAGGCCCGCGCCCTGGGAGCCCGCGATCCCCAATGCGTGCCGGGTTTGCACGGCATCGAGCCCCAGCAGGCGTGAAGACGCCGCGGCGGCAACGAATACGCCCGTCGTGCCCTGATTGTGGAAACCGCGCGCAAACATCGCGCCTTTTGCGGCCAGGCCCACTCGTATGCCGACCTCATACCCCGCCACGATCGCCGTAATGAGCTCGCGACCGGTGACACCGCCATTGGCCTGCGCCAAAGCGAAAACCGCCGGCACCGCGACAGACCCCGGATGCAGGGTGGACTCGATATGGATTTCATCCAGCTGGAAAGCATGCGCCGCGGCGCCGTTGATTAACGCCGCATGCGACGCCGAGGTGAGGCCGGGATGGCCGAATACCGCTGACTGCTGGCCGCAGCTCTCCTCCATCAGCATGGCCGTCAGTTTGCGCACGGATGGCAGCGTGGAGCCGAACATGCAGCAGCCCAGCGTATCGAGTATGCAGGTCTTCGCCTTGTCGATCACCGCGGCGGGCAGGCTCTCGAAAGTCAGCGCCGACGCAAACGCCGCCAGCTTTTCGGTTGCGCCCATGAGCCCATCCCCCGCCCGGTCTGCGTTTGCTTTCGTCACCGTCCAGCGCCTTTCGCAACCATTATTTTATCCGGTCCCGCGGCAGCACTCGCTGCCGGCCTATGCAGGCCGGCTTGATCGTGCATAATGGCTGCGTCGGGGTGACGAGTCGATTTTCAAAAAACGGATCGAGTCCCGCTTGCACGATCCGCACGCATCCGATGCGACCCGGCATTGATTATAGTCCCGCTTGTCGTAATGGTGACCATTGGGACGCCCGCCTGCCCACAGTCGGATCATCCGCTGTTCACGGTGTGCGGGCCATAAGCGAAAAAGTATTCTATGCCACCACGGAACTTGCAATGAACGTGCTTGAAACCTGCCGCGCGCAGATCCGCGGCCGCGGCATGCGGGTCGTGTTCCCCGAGGGCACGGAGCCACGGATCGCTGCCGCGGCGCAGCGTCTGCGCGACGAGGGTCTCGCCGAGCCTGTCCTGCTGGAAAACCCGGAGTCGAGCGGCCGGCTCGACGCTTACGCCGATCTGTACCTCAAGGGCCGGCCCGATGCGAACCCGAAGGTCGCGCGCCGCCTTGCCGCGAAGCCGCTCTATCACGCGGGCCTGATGGTAAAAGCCGGCGACGCGGACGCCATGGTGGCCGGTGTGGCGAACACGACCGCGCGCGTGATCGAAGCGGGCATGATGACGATAGGCCTCGCGCCGGGCATTGCGACCCCGTCGAGCTTCTTTCTCATGGTCTTTGCGGACCGCGTCCTCGTCTATGCCGATTGCGCGGTGAACGCGGATCCGACTGCCGAACAATTGGCCGACATCGCACTGGCGTCGGCGGCAAGCTGCCGCCGGCTGCTGCGCGAGGAGCCGCGTGTCGCGCTGCTTTCATTCTCCACCAAAGGCAGTGCGAAACATGCGCGCGTCGACAAAGTGGTGCGCGCGCTCGACATCGCGCGCGCACGCGCGCCTTTGCTCGCAATCGACGGCGAATTACAGGCGGATGCGGCGCTGGTTCCCGCGGTCGCGGCGAAGAAGCTGCATGAACCCGGCGCGGTGGCGGGACGCGCGAACGTCCTCGTATTCCCCGACCTGGACGCCGGCAATATCGCCTACAAGCTCAGCCAGTACCTGGCCGGTGCGCAAGCCATCGGACCGGTGCTGCAGGGCTTCGCACGCCCGCTGAGCGATCTGTCGCGCGGCGCAAGCGTGGAGGACATCGTCGCCACCGCGACGCTGGTACTCGCGCTATCCTGAGCCGGTTCAGCGCTGGTCGATGGTCACGTAGGCGCGCGGCTCCGGTCCGGTGTAGAGAGTGAGCGGCCGGATGAGGATGTTGTCCTCCATTTGCTCCAGCACCTGCACCGTCCAGCCGGGCACGCGGCCGAGCGCGAAGATCGGCACGAACAGGTCTTCGGCGATGCCGTTGAGGAAGTAGACGACCCCGGCGTAAAAATCCACGTTCACGTTCACGCCGTGGCGCGCGTAGGGTTTCATCGCCGCGACCACCGCCTCCAGTATCTGGTACCACTGCGGCTGGCCCATTTCGCGGGAGAGCTGCTCGACGCCGGCGCGCATGTGGCGCGCTCGCGGATCCTCGGCGCGGTAGACGCGGTGGCCGAAACCCATCACCGCCTCCTTGTTGGCGCGCTTGCGCTTCACGTACTCGGCGGCCTGCGAGGCGTCACCTATTTCCTGCGCCATGCGCATCACGTTCTCAGCGGCACCGCCGTGCGCCGGGCCGGATAGCGCGGCGATCGCCGCGGTCACCGCCGCGTGCAGGTTGGCCTCGGTGCCGGCGACCACGCGCGCGGTGAATGACGAGGCGTTCGCGCCGTGCTCGGCGTGCAGGATCATGTCCATATCCATCAGCCGTGCCGCATCGGCGCTCGGCGCCTTGCCCTTGAGCATGTAAAGAAAATTGGCGGCATGCCCAAGCTGCGGATCGGGCGCCACCGGCTGGCGCCCGTTGCGGATGTGTTCGTGCGCGGTGACGATCATCGGCACCTGCGAAGTGAGCCGCACGCCCTTGCGCAGCGTGGCCGCGGGCGAGTTGTCAGCGACCTCCGGGTCGAAGGCGGCAAGCGCCGACGCCACCGTACGCAGCACGTCCATCGGGTGCGCGCTTTTGACGGTCCGTATCACGTCATATATCCCCGCCGGCAACGTGCGCGCCGCCTTCAACTCGGCGTCGAATGCTGCGAGCTCAACGCGCGTGGGCAACTCGCCTTTGAAAATCAGATAGCACGTTTCCTCGAAGGTCGAGCGCGCGGCCAGATCGTGGATCGAATAGCCGCGATACAGCAACTCGCCCGCGCGCCCGTCGATGAAGCAAACTCGCGAGCGGTCGAAGTACACGCCTTTGAGTCCGCGATGGATTTCGATCTTTTCAGCCGCTTCAGTCATGGTTTTTCCTTTCGTCCGGCGCCTTCGCCGGCACATGCGACGGCCGCCGCCGGCAAGCTTCCCAGGCGCCACCTGCTTCTCTCTGCTTCTGCGCCGGGGCGCGCAATGAAACGCCGGCAAATTAAATACTTGCGCCGGCGCGCAACCACATCACCGTACCACGGCGGTTGCCGCGAGTTGGCTACGCAAGAGCGAAGTGTATATCAAAGTAAACCGATCGCGGCGTTTGGCGATTACAATCACCGGCATGGAAGCCGTCCACTGCAGCCCAACGCAATTCGCGCCCTGTACGGCGATTGACCATGCGCTTCGGCATGACGCAACGAAACGTGCATAGACCCGCCGTGATTGATACCAAGCTCGCGAGGCGCCGGTGATCCAGCGCTTTCGTCAACTCTCGCACTGGGGGGCGTTCACCGCGGTTGTCGAGGATGGCGTTCTGATCCGTTGCGAGCCGTTTGAACGCGACCCGGTTCCATCCCCGCTCCTGACCTCGATCCCGGCCTCGGTGTACTCCGACCGGCGCGTTCGGTCGCCGGCGATACGCAAGTCCTGGCTCAAAGATCGCGTCGCGTCGGACCGCACCCTCAGAGGACGTGATGAATTCGTCGAAGTAGACTGGGACACAGCCCTCGCGCTGGTGGCCGAAGAAATAGTCCGCGTCCGCGCGCAGCACGGTTCGCAGGGGATTTTCGCGGGTTCGTACGGATGGTCATCGGCCGGCCGCCTGCATCACGCACGTTCACTGGTCAGGCGCTTTTACTTTTCCTCCGGCGGCGCGGTGGACCAGGTTGGCAATTACAGTTGGGGCACCGCCCAGTTCCTGTTGCCCTACGTGATCGGGACTTACAGCCCGCTGACCGGGCGCACGACCGTATGGCCCAGCATCATCGAGCACTGCGAGATATTCATCGCATTCGGCGGGCTCGCGCTGAAAAACGGCCAGGTCAGTTCCGGCGGGGCGGCGGAACATACGCAGGAAGTCTGGCTCAGGCAACTCGCCGCGCGCGGCATACCGGTCGTGAACGTGAGCCCGACGCGTGCCGACGGTCCTGATTTCCTGAACGCGGAATGGATGCCGATCCGGCCGAATACGGATACCGCGTTGATGCTCGCGCTCGCGTACGAGGTCATCACCGCAGGCGGACACGACCAGCCTTTCCTCGACCGCTACTGCAGCGGCTTCGACACGCTTGCAGACTACATACTCGGACGCAGCGACGGCATCGCGAAGAGCCCGGCGTGGGCGGCGCCGATCACCGGCATCGATGCGCAGCGGATCGCCGGGCTGGCGCGGCGGTTGATCGGCAAGCGCAGTTACCTGACCTGCGCCTATTCGATTCAGCGCGCCCATCGTGGCGAGCAACCCTACTGGATGGCGATTGCCCTGGCGGCGCTGCTCGGCCAGATCGGGCTGCCGGGCGGCGGTTTCGGCTTCGGTCACGGCTCGATGAACGGTGTGGGTAACCCGCGGCCGGCAACGCCGGGGCCGGAACTGCCGGTGACCAGGAACCCGCTCGGGCGATCGATACCCGTGGCGCGAATCGCGGACATGCTCCTGAATCCCGGCGCCGAATACAACTTCGATGGCCGCACGCATGCCTACCCGGATATCCGGCTCGTGCATTGGGCCGGCGGCAATCCGTTTCATCATCATCAACAACTCAACCGTTTGCTGTCGGCCTGGCAGCGGCCCGAGACGATTATCGTCAACGAAATCTGGTGGACGCCGACCGCGCGCTACGCCGACATCGTGTTGCCCGCGACCACGTCGCTGGAGCGTAACGATATTGGCGGGTCATCGCGCGACCGCTACATACTGGCGATGCATCAGGCGATCAGGCCTTTGCATCATTCACGGCATGACTTCGATATTTTCAGCGAGCTTGCCGAGCGCCTGGGAACGCAGGCGTCCTTCACCGAAGGCCGTGACGAATTTGCGTGGATACGCACTATCTACGAGCGTTGCGCAACCACCCATCGCCCGCTCGGGATCGCGTTCCCGGACTTCGACGCGTTCTGGGCAACCGGCTACGTCGAGCTGCCCGCGCCGGCAAGCGACTTCATCCTGATGGAAGATTTCCGGCGCGATCCGCAGGCGCACCCGCTGCAAACCGCCTCGGGGCGCATCGAACTTTGCAGTTCACGCATCGCCGCCATGACCAATGTCGATCTTCCTTCCCATCCCGCATGGCTGGCGCCCGCGGAGTGGCTGGGCGCCGAACAGGCCTTGCGCTTCCCGCTGCATCTGATAACGGTACAGCCGGCGGATCGCCTGCATAGTCAGCTCGACATGGGCCCGCTCGCGCAAGGCAATAAAATCGCGGGCGTCGAGCGCGTCACGCTCAATCCCGCGGATGCCGCGGCGCGCGGCGTGAAAGCCGGGGACCGGGTGAGGATCTATAACGAGCGTGGCGCGTGCTTTGCGGGACTGGCGCTCAGCGATGGCGTGATGCCCGGCGTCGCGGTCATGGCCACCGGCGCCTGGTGGGATCCCGCTGCTGACGATACCGAGCGCGCCGGTACTGCCAATGTCCTGACACTCGACGTCGGCACGTCGGAGCTGACCCAGGGACCCAACGCGATGAGTTGCCTGGTGCAACTCGAATCCGCGTGAGGTCGCTGCGCCATGGGTCCCGTAGTAATATTCCTGCTTCGTCCATTATGCCCGGCCCGATGAGCAGCATGCAGGAGACAGCCGGAACTTTGCTTCACGTGCGGGAGAGAAACGATGCCGGACCTGACTGAACCTCAATATCGCGTCAACGAGCTTGCGCCCGATTCGTCAGTCACGCTCGATCCCGCAATCGCCGCGCAATATCTGCGCTATGCGCGAATGCTGTCGGCGCGCGGGCTCGTCTACAGCTCGACCGGAAACCTGGTCATGCGGGTTGCGCATCCGAAGTATCCGCACGGGGTCTGCTATGTAAAATGTCAGGGCGTGTCGCTCGAGGAAATGTCACTGGACGACCTCCTCGTCACCGACGTCCCGCATGGCCGCATCCTGTACGGCGATCGCGCCACCACCGTCGGGCACCAGATGAACCGCGAGATTCTGCGCCTGCGGCCGGACATCAATGCGGTCATCCATCTGCACCATGACGAAACGATCGCGTTTTTCGCCGCGGGATTCGCGGAGCTGGGCATTACCGGGCTGACTTTTCCTTTTCTGATGCAGACGTGGCCGCACTACCTGCCCGCGCACATCAATGTGGAGGAAGACGTGGCGCCGATCAGGACGTTCATCCAGAACACCAACTGCATCATCATGAAACGTCACGGCTTCACCGTGCTCGGGCGCAGCGTGTCGGAATGCTACGGACGCACCAACGTGCTCGTCGGCGAGGTCAAGCGCAACATCATCGCCGAGCAACTCGCGAGCGCGCACGGACGCAAGCCCGAATACCTGTCACGCGAGGAAATCGAACGCATGTTCACGCATGGCGACGCCGTGATGTACCCGGCGCCGCTGAAGATCTGAGCCATGCGCAAAGCGATATTGCCGGTGCTGGTTGCAGCGTCTCTCGCCAGTGCGTTGCCCGCGGCGGCGCAGGATTACCCGACCCGGCCGGTCAGGATCGTGACCGGCTACGCTGCCGGCGGGGCAAGCGATATCCTGGCGCGCATCATTGCGCAAAAACTGACCGAGTTCTGGGGCCGTCAGGTCGTGGTGGAAAACCGTCCCGGTGCGAGCGGCAATGTGGCGACGGAATACGTGAAGGGATCGCCTCCCGATGGCCATATCCTGCAGATCGGCACGTCAACGACGCACGTCCTGAATCCGATCACGCTGCCGGGCGCGGCGTTCGACCCGCTCAAGGATTTCTCGCCCGTAACACCGATTGCCATCGCGCCGTACCTGCTGCTTGTTCATCCGTCGCTCAAAGTGAAGGACACGGCCCAGTTGATCGCCCTTGCCCGCTCGCAACCGGGAAAACT
>JAYWDM010000140.1:0-6903 GCA_043779885.1 Betaproteobacteria bacterium
ACTGCACGCGATAAATCGCTTGCCGAGGCGAACGAACGCGTTGCCCAGCTCGAAAAAAATATCAAGGACATGCAGCGCCTGCTCGAAATGAAAGGTGTCGTGCCGGGTGCCAAACCGGCCGCTCCGGCGGCGCCACCGGCGAAGGCTGAGCCAGCAAAAGCAGAGGCGACGAAAGCGCTGCCCGCACCAGAGCCGCCGAAGGCGGATGCTGCCAAGGCAGCGGTGGAAGCGCCCAAAGGCGAAAAGCCGGCAATCGAGCCGCCGAAAGCCGAATTGCCGAAAGCCGAATCGCCGAAGGGCGATGCGGCAAAAACCGATCAGACTGCCCAACCCAAACCGAAGCCCAAGGTCGTGCCGCCTCCACCGCCGCCGCCGCCGGAAATGATCGACCAGATTATCAGCGCTGCATCGAATCCGATGTATCTCGGGGGCGCGCTTGGCGGGCTCGGGCTACTTGGCGGCGTTGCGTATTGGATCGCACGCCGCCGCCGCAATAAGGCGGATGAGGACGAACCGACTGGCGCGAAAACGGCGCCGACGATTCGCAAGGCTCCGGCGGCGGCCGCGGCGGCAACGACCATAGCGGCGGCCGCACCGGTGGCCGGACCCGCACCCGCGGCGACCACGGACGACGTCGACCCGCTGGCTGAGGCCGATCTGTATCTCAACTTCGGTCGCGATGCGCAGGCTGAGGAAGTGCTCAAAGAAGCGCTTGAGAAAAATCCGCAGCATGAGGAGGCGCAGCTCAAGTTGTTGCAGATTTACGCCGGGCGCAAGGACAAAGTCGAGTTTGAGAAAATCGCTCTCAAGTTGAACGCGCAAACTGCAGGCACTGGTGACACCTGGCTTAAAGCCGCGGCAATGGGCTTTGCATTCGATCCGGATAACGCGCTCTATGCAGCCGGCAGGTCGGCCCCGGCTCCCGCCGCACCGGCGGCGGGCGGCACCGTCGCCAGCACCGATCTTGATTTTGATCTCGAACTGGCGCCGGGCACCAACGTGACCGCCACCGACATTCCGTTGGATGGCGGCACGGCTGAGAAAACCATGATGATGCAGCCGGGAGTGCTGGCGGCGATGGCCGCTGTACCGTCGGACCCGACCGCGACGCAGGACTTTTCCCGTGACTCGGCCGTCCGCGCGGCGATCGCCGACAGCGGCGCAGCGGCCGCTCCGGACTTTACACTTGGCGCCGAGTCCGCCGATCCCGGCAACTTTACCGACATTACGCTCGATGCCGGGACCGAGCAGGGCGCGAAGGGCGAAGAGAGCGCCGCGCCGGCAGCACCGATGACCAACGAAATCGATTTCAATTTTGATGCAACGACCGCGCTTTCACGTCCGGCGGTGTCTGATTCCGTTGACTTCAAACACGACAGCACGCTCGTCATTACGCCGGATCGGCAGCAAAACGCGGCTGACCTGGGCATGGACTTCGACATTGGCGGTGCCGAATCCTCGCCCGCCAAACCCGCCGAGTCGACGGAAATGCCGTCGCTTGATGCGGAACTGAAGCTCGAGCTTGGCGGCGAGGCGCCCGCTGCGCCGATGGCGCCTGAATTCAAGTTCGATGACATCAACCTGACGCTGGACGATACGCCGCGCGCCGATGCTGCGGCGCCCGCTGCCGGCGGCGCCAAGGACGATCACTGGTACGATGTGCAAACGAAATTCGACCTTGCCAAGGCCTATCAGGAAATGGGCGACAAGGACGGCGCGCGCGAAATCCTGCAGGAGGTCATCAAGGAAGGTGACACGGCGCAGCGAGGGGAAGCGCAACAGTTGCTCGATTCTCTCGGTTGACGCAACCCGGCGGCCGGCGGAAACCACCCCGCCGTTCACGCCGCCCGATATCCTGAACTGGCCGCGCTACGGTGCGGCCAGTTTTATTTTGGAGATTGATAATCTGCGATGAGAATCGCGCTCGGTATCGAGTACAACGGCAGCGCCTTTTGCGGTTGGCAGACCCAGTCGTCAGGGTGCGGCGTGCAGGACGCACTGGAGCGCGCGCTGGCCGGAATCGCGGGCGACAAGGTCGCGACGATCTGCGCGGGGCGCACCGATGCCGGCGTGCACGCATTGGCGCAAGTCGTGCATTTTGACTGCAACGTGACACGCCCTGAATCGGCATGGGTGCGCGGCACCAATACGTCGCTGCCGGCCGGGGCCGCGGCCATGTGGGCGCAGCCGGTGCCGGCCGAATTCAATGCGCGCTATTGCGCGCATGAGCGGCGTTATCGCTATGTCCTGCTGAACCATCCGGTGCGCCCGGCGCTCAACCAGGGGCGGGTCGGCTGGTTTCACGCGCCGCTGGATATTTCCCGCATGTGCGAGGCAGCGCCGTACCTGGTGGGTGAGCACGATTTCAGCGCCTTTCGTTCCGCCGAGTGCCAGGCCCGGTCACCGGTGCGCGAGTTGCGGCGGCTCGACATCCGCAAATGCGGTGATTACGTTGTGTTCGAAATCGCCGCGAACGCTTTTCTGCATCGCATGGTTCGCAATATCGTCGGCTGTCTCGTTTATGTCGGCAAAGGCAGGCACGCTCCGGCATGGATCGGTGAGGTGCTGGCAGGCCGCGACCGGGCGCGGGCCGCGCCGACGATGGAAGCAGCGGGGCTTTATCTTGCGCACGTGAGCTATGATGCGAAGTGGGCTTTGCCACAACTCGCACGCCGGGCGTGGTTTGACGGCAACTGACGGAAATCATGGCGACAGCAGTCAAAATTTGCGGTATCACGCGGGCCGAGGACGCGCAGGCAGCGGCGCGGCTGGGCGCACACGCGCTCGGGTTCGTGTTTTATGCGCAAAGCCCGCGGCATGTCGAAATTGCCCGCGCCGCGGAACTCGTAAAAGCATTGCCGCCGTTCGTAACTTCGGTAGGCTTGTTCGTGAATCCAGTAGTGCGCGACGTCGAAAGCGTGCTGGAGCGGGTGCCGCTTGATCTGCTGCAGTTCCATGGCGATGAACCGCCCGGGTTCTGCGCGCAGTTCAGGCTGCCCTATATAAAGGCGCTGCGCGTCAGGGCGGGACTCGATTTGCTACAATATGCGCAGGATTACGGTGCGGCGCGCGGACTGCTGCTCGACGCCTACGTGGCAGATGCGCATGGTGGTACAGGCACCACATTCGACTGGAGCCTCATCCCGCGCCGATTGCCGTTGCCGGTGATACTGTCCGGCGGTCTGCATCCGGAAAACGTCGCCGCCGCGATCCGTCGCGTCGCGCCATGGGCGGTCGACGTGAGTTCGGGTGTCGAAGCGGGTCCCGGTATCAAGGATCCGCGCAAAATTGCCGGTTTCATGAAAGAGGTGCGCAGTGCAGATGTATGACCTGCCCGACGAGCGCGGACATTTCGGTCCGTATGGCGGCGTATTCGTTGCGGAAACGCTGATCGAGGCGCTCGACAAACTGAAGGACGAGTACGCGCATTACCGCGAGGATCCGCAATTCCGCGCCGAGTTCGAGTACGAACTCAAGCACTACGTCGGACGTCCGAGTCCCGTCTATCATGCCAGGCGCTGGTCGGAACATTTCGGCGGCGCGCAGGTGTATCTCAAGCGCGAGGACCTCAACCACACCGGCGCGCACAAGATCAACAATACGGTTGGCCAGGCGCTGCTTGCCAAGCGCATGGGCAAGCGCCGCGTGATCGCCGAGACCGGCGCGGGCCAGCACGGCGTTGCGACGGCCACGGTCGCCGCGCGCTACGGCATGCAGTGCGTCGTCTACATGGGCGCCGAGGATATCAGGCGTCAGGCGCAGAACGTTTATCGCATGAAGTTGCTGGGCGCGAGCGTGGTACCGGTGGAGTCCGGTTCAAAGACGCTGAAAGACGCGCTTAACGAGGCGATGCGCGACTGGGTCACCAATGTCAACGACACGTTCTACATCATAGGCACCGTCGCGGGCCCGCATCCGTATCCGATGATGGTGCGTGATTTTCAGTCGGTGATCGGCATCGAAGCGCGACAGCAAATGCTGGAAATGGCGGGCCGGCAACCCGACGCGGTGCTGGCGTGCGTAGGCGGCGGTTCCAACGCAATGGGGCTCTTTTACCCGTATATTGCGGACGAAAAAGTGCGGCTGGTGGGCGTTGAAGCCGCTGGTTACGGACTCGAAAGCGGCAAGCATGCCGCGACGCTATGCGCGGGCAAACCCGGCGTGCTGCACGGCAATCGTACTTACCTGATGCAGGACGAGAACGGCCAGATTATCGAAACGCATTCGATTTCCGCCGGTCTCGACTATCCCGGCGTCGGCCCCGAACACGCGTGGCTGAAGGACAGCGGTCGCGCCGAATACGTGGCCGTAACCGACGACGAAGCGCTCGCGGCTTTCCACAGCCTGTGCCGGCTCGAAGGCATCATACCGGCGCTTGAATCGAGCCACGCGCTCGCGTATGCGGCCAAAATGGCGCCGCGCATGCAGCAAGACCAGATCCTGCTGATCAACCTGTCGGGCCGCGGCGACAAGGACATGCATACGGTCGCCGAGAAGTCGGGACTTAAATTCTAGGTAAAGGGTGATTGCGTGCAAAGTGAAGGCGTGAAGGATGGATGCATGATGCGTGAAGGGCGGAATCGCGAAGGCACAGCGGGGGTTTCCCCTTCACCCTTCACCCTTCACGGATGTTCTGATGTCACGCATCGCCGCTACGTTTGAAACGCTGAAGAAGCAGGGCAGAAAAGCCCTGATCCCTTTCATCACCGCGGGCGACCCGGACCCTGCGCTGGCGGTGCCGCTGATGCACGCGCTGGTGGCCGCCGGCGCCGACGTGATCGAATTGGGGGTGCCTTTCTCGGATCCGATGGCGGACGGGCCGACCATCCAGCGGTCGAGCGAACGCGCGTTGAAACACGGAACTTCGCTCAGGCACGTGCTTGGATTCGTCACCGAGTTCCGGCAAACCAACGATTTGACCCCCGTCGTGCTGATGGGGTACGCCAACCCGATCGAAGCGATGGGTTACGAGCAGTTTTCCGGCGCGGCGCGCGCGGCCGGCGTGGATGGCGTGCTGGTGGTTGATTATCCGCCGCAGGAAGCGGGCCGCCTGTCAGAACTGCTCGCGCAGAGCGGGATCGACGCGATTTTCCTGCTCGCGCCGACCTCGACTGAGTCGCGTATCAAGGAAGTCGCGCGATTCGCGCGCGGTTACGTTTACTATGTCTCGTTGCGTGGCGTGACCGGCGCGGCAACCCTCGACATTGACGACGTGGCGCACAAGCTGCCGGCCATCCGCGAGCACATCAAGCTGCCGATAGGCGTAGGTTTCGGCATACGCGATGCGCAAACCGCCAGGGCCGTCGCGCAAATCGCGGACGCGGTGGTCATCGGCAGCCGCCTCGTGCAGGAGATCGAAGCGAGCCCGCGCGAACGCGTGCTGGACAATATTACGGTTTTGGTCAAGGATATCCGCAGTGCGCTCGATCGCTGAGGTGGCCATGTCATGAGCTGGCTCAAGAAGCTCCTGCCGCCCAAGATCAATCGCGATGGCGGCAGTCCGAAGAAAAACGTTCCTGAGGGGCTATGGAGCAAGTGCGACGCGTGCGAGGCCGTGCTCTACCGCACCGATCTCGAGCAGAATCTGTTCGTTTGTCCGAAGTGCAATCACCATAACCGGCTTTCGGCGCGCGAGCGCCTGGACTGCCTGCTCGATGCGGAAGGACGCTTCGAGATCGGCTACGAGGTAATGCCGGTCGACAGTCTCAAGTTCAAGGACATCCGGCGCTACAGCGAGCGTCTTGAAGAAGCGCGCAAGGACACTGACGAAGACGATGCGCTGATCGTCATGCAGGGCAGCATCAAGACCATTCCGCTCGTCGTCGCGGCTTTCGAATTCAGATTTCTTGGCGGCTCGATGGGGTCGGTGGTCGGCGAGCGTTTTGTGCGCGGCGTGCAGGTATGCCTGGAGCAGAAGCTGCCGTTCGTCTGCTTTGCCGCGAGCGGCGGCGCGCGAATGCAGGAAGGGCTGCTGTCGCTGATGCAGATGGCGAAAACCTGCGCGGCCCTCACGCAGTTGGGGGCTGAAAAACTGCCGTTCATATCCGTGCTCACCGATCCGACCATGGGCGGCGTATCGGCGAGCTTCGCGCTGATCGGCGACCTGGTGTTTGCGGAACCCAACGCGCTGATTGGTTTCGCCGGACCGCGTGTGATCGAGCAGACGGTGCGTGAAACGCTGCCGGAGGGTTTTCAGCGCTCGGAATTCCTGCTGCAGCACGGGGCAATCGATCTGATCGTCGACCGGCGCCAGATGCGCGACAAGCTCGCCCACGCAATGACCCTGTTGCTCAAGCTGCCCGCGGCAGCCTGAGTGTCGTTCATTCAGTCGGGCATCTTTCGTGGTTGACGCTCCGCAGCGCACGCTCGCGCAATGGCTGGAGTACCTGGAGCAGCTGCACCCGCAGGCTATCGCAATGGGGCTCGAGCGCGTGGCGCGCGTGGCGCGCGCACTCGGGATCGAGCCCGGTTTTCCGATCGTAACCGTCGGCGGCACTAACGGCAAAGGCTCGTGCTGCGCGATGCTTGAAGCAATCCTGCTGCACGCCGGTTACCGCGTCGGCTGCTACACCTCGCCGCACCTGCTGCGTTATAACGAACGCGTGCGGATAGCCGGCGCTGACGCGGACGACAGTACTTTGTGCGGGGCGTTTGCGCGTATCGAGGCGGCCCGCGGCGAAACATTGCTTACCTATTTCGAGTTCGGCACGCTGGCGGCGATGCTGGTATTTATTGCAGCCAAAGCCGATGTCGCGATTCTGGAGGTGGGACTGGGCGGCAGGCTCGACGCGGTCAACGCGTTCGACGCCGACTGCGCGCTCGTCGCGAGCATCGACCTCGATCATCAGGAGTACCTCGGCGAAACACGTGAGGCCATCGGCTTCGAGAAGGCGGGCATATTCC
>JAYWDM010000141.1:0-6902 GCA_043779885.1 Betaproteobacteria bacterium
AAATGGGACGGCTCGACTCCCGTTTCTATCGCGCTCACTACCGTTGGCCCTTTCGGTAGCACTACCCAGACTCTTCCGCTTTCCCTTTTCCTTAACAGCTTTATTACCACGGGAGACGACTTTTCCCATTTTAGTCTGACCGGATACGGTAACGTTGTGTCATTTACTCTGACGGGTAACGTAGGGGATCGTTTCATTGCCATGGACAATCTCAACGTCAGTGACGCGGTCCCCGAGCCGGCCTCTCTCGCCCTTCTGGGCCTCGGCCTGTTCGGACTCGGATTCAGCAGGCGCAGGAGGAAAGCGTAAACTCAGCGGCGCCCCGCTCCCAAGCGGGGGCTGTGATTTCCCGGCCTCTGGAATGCGACTACATTGCGTGCAAAAAAAATGTAGCAACGAGCGGCCGCTGTTGGCCGGTTTGAGCCTTACGGCCGGGGATCGAAATCCGGCGTGCAGCGGACATTGTCTGTCAGTTCAAATTGCGATTATTACAGTCTATGGTTTGCGGTAGGTCGCCCTGAATTCGCGCTCGAGTTCGGCCCACATCTTGTTCAATCCCATATTGACCGCGGTCGGCGGCAGGTATTCCCGGCGCGGCATTCCCGACTTCGGCGGCGCGATTTCACGCATGCGCGCGGTAAAGGATATCGACGTCCCGCCCGGTACTTCGATCACCGTCGCGCCTATCGTGACCTCGAGGCCTTCCGGCTCGAACCTGAAGAAATGGCTGTAGATGCCGATGCAGGGCCCGATGATCTGGCGCGCCCGCGGCAAATCCGTATCTGCCGCCCGGTTCCACTCGGCGAGGTCGAGCGGTCGCGGCGCCGGCCCATAGACGTTGACGTAACCCAGCACCGGGTCCTGCGCCTCCACCGTCATTCCCAGCCGCGCCATGCTGATGCGCACGGCGTCGTAGGCCTCGGCGCGCGTCACTTTGAATTCCTTCGTCCCGTTCTGCCTGAGGATGACTTCGTAATCGGCGCGAAAGTTTTCATTGATCGCGGTGATCGCGCAGTTGATTTCATCCGGTTTTAGCGGCGCGCACCCCGCCGCGAGCAAGGCAAGCATCGCGCAGCAGGCGGCAAGACTGCGCCTGCCGCACCATTCGTGCCTCGCGGTTGTCATAGACACCCTTTCTCGTCCGGCGTCCGCCGCCGACAGGATTTCCGGCTCAGCATACCTTCATGCTCGCCACCGTTTTGTCCGCCTGCTCGACTTCCGGCGCCTGCAGCCTGGCTGCCACCCTGGCCCGCTCGGCTGCGGCGGCGGCATTGCCGCAGCGCGCCGCGTGACTGTACCAAACATAGGCCTGAGTGTAGTTCCTCGCTACACCGCGGCCGTTGGCGTAAGTCTCCGCGAGCTTCATCTGGGCGGCGGTATTTCCGCGCAAGGCAAAAGCCGTCAGCATGTCGCGCACCTTGGAGAACTCTCCGCTGGCGATGGCTTTTTCCGCTTCGTCTATTTTCTCTTGCGGCGTGGGTTGTGCAGGCTTGTCGGGCGACAAGACCAGCGGCGGATCAGGCTTGGGCCGAATTACCGCAACGGGTTCCGGCGGAACAGGCGTCACGGGCTCCGGCGGGGCCGGCGTGACGGACTGTTGAGGAACCGGTGGCACAACCTTGTTCGCCAGCGCGGTCTTGCCCAGGCTGGGCGGCTTTCCCGTGGCCCCTGTTGTTTTTGGCGGCGGCGGCGTGATGACCGGCTGCGGCGGCGTGTCTGATTGCGGAGCCGCTAGTATCACCATCTTAGGCGGTTCAGTATCAGTCGTCTTCGGCGCCGCTCCGTCCGCCCCTTTTACTCCCTTGTCGTCCATTGTCAGTGGAGGAACCACGGCGAGCTTCGGCTCGGCGCCGCGGTCGGGAGCGCGCGTCAGCAAAACGGCGGTCACCGTCGCCGCGGCGATTGCGCCGACGGCGGCCCAAACGATCCCTGCCCGTGCGTTCGATGCGCGCGGACGCACGCCGTCACTTGCGCCGGCGACCTGCATAGCATCGTGAGCTGTGTTATCCGCGGCACCGGCGACGAGCGGCGGGCCCGGAGCGCGCGCCGTGATATCACCATTCGCGCCGGAGGCCACGGCGGGCTGACGCGCAGCGACCGCCGGCGCGGGCTTGCTGCGCTCGCCGGTAAGCTCGCTGCGCCATGCGGCGACGGTCTGTGGCCGGTCCTTTTCGGCGAACTCGAGCGCGTGATCGATCGCCGCCAGCAGCCGGTCGGAGTAACGGCCCTTGCCGATGACCTTCGCCGGCACGAGAATTTCGCGCGCGCTGCCGAGCACGCCTTTGCTGCGCGCGATCGAATCAAGCGGCGCGGTGCCCGCGATCGCGCGGTAACAGGTCGCGCCCAGCCCGTAAATATCGGTTCACGGGCCCTGCGACTCCGAACTGCTGTAGTACTGCTCGAACGGCGCATAACCGGGCGCGATCAGGATCGTCAGGGTGCGCGCCTTGCCCAGCGCGTGGCGTGCCGAGCCGAAGTCGAGCAGCACCGGCGTGCCGTCGTCGCGGATGTGTATGTTGTCCGGCTTGACGTCGCGGTGTATGAATCCGGCGCTATGCACGAGTTCGAGCCCGTCGAGCACGGGCAACAGGATGCGCAGCAGTTCATCTTCGGGCAGGACGCCACGCTGCTCAAGCTGCGCGCCCAGATTGTCCCCTGCCTCGAACCGCATCACCATGTAAGCGGTTTCGTTTAACTCGAACACCGAAAGCACGCGCACGATGTGCGGATGGTCGAAGCGCGCCAGCGTGCGCGCGCACCGTGCCGTCCGGCCGCCGCGTGGCGACGTCGCCCGGCAGGTACTCCTTGATCGCGACCATCTGATCGAGATTGGTGTCGCGCGCGAGGTAGGTAATGCCGAAGCCGCCCTGCCCAAGCACCCGCTCAATCACGTACCAATGCAGCCGGTGCTGGGCCGGCAGGGCGTCGGGATAGGCCAGGTCATTCATGACGGCGCAAATCGCGTGGGTCTTGTTCTAACGACGGGCTAAAGCCTAAGCGAACGCATCCCCCCGCGCAAGCCCGGTCAAATCCGCGCGATTCGAGCCGCATGGCGACTTGTATGCCATCGGGATGCAATCCGTGACCGATCGGCAGGCAGGCGGCGGTTGACGCGGACGGTACGCGTCAAGAGTAAGTCTTCTGTAACCCTTCTTTAAGCGATCTGCAGGTCCCCTGGTCGCAATATATGCCCATATCGCAGCCCGACGGCGGCGATACGTGAACTCAACCTTTTCAAGGAGGCATCATGAAAACCCGCAAAACCGTCACATCGAAACTGTTACGCAACCTGCTGGTATTGTCGCTGCCGATGGCAGCTCTCTCCGGTTGCTACGTCGTACCGATCGGGCAGGACGCAAGCGGCCGTCCGTACTACACCTACTCGCCGCAGCCCATTCCGCCGGTCGTCGCCCAACGCGGTGCAATGGAAAGCGCGCAACCCATGATGTTGCCGGGTGCCGCGGCGCCGCAGCCGCTGTTCGTGAAGCTCTATCCCATGAACGATCTCGCGAACCAGACCGGCGTGCTTACCGGCGAAGTCACGAACATGATGACCGGTCACGGCCGCTTCACGTTCCACTACCAGGGCGAGACGCTGGTGGGCGAAGCGACCCGCGTCTCCAACGACGAGCGGCGCGGGCTGGCGAGCGCCTACGGCCCGCGCGGCACTTCCGCCCGCTGCGAGTACCAGATGAGCACGGCGCGCATGGGCGCCGGCACCTGCACGTTCTCCAATGGCGCTCAGTACCAGGTGCACGTCGGCGGCTGAACCGCGACGTCTCTTCGCCCGTCCTGCGGCAGGATGGTTGTCTGCCGCGCCCGGGGCGATATTTCCGCCGGCGCGGTCTGCGGAGGGGGCCGTCACGCCCTGGTACTGGCAAGCGCCAGCGATGGAGTAAACTATCCACCGCAGAACGTCGCCGCATGGCGCCTGCGCGTGAACGTCTATTCGGCGCGCGATCTATGCCGGAACCATGAGGAGCAAATCATGCGTCGCATTTCACTATGGATACCGGCCGTTGCCTTGTGCGCGATGTGCGCAGCACCGGCGCTCGCACAGGACGGCGGCACCCTCGGGAAAGTCAAAGACAAAAAGGTCATCACGCTCGGCGTACGCGAGGCGTCGAACCCGTTTTCGTTCCTCAACGACAAGAAACAGTTCGTGGGCTATTCCATCGACCTGTGCATGAAAATCGTCGAGGCGGTCAGGACCGAGCTCAAAATGCCCGATCTCAAGGTCAACATGCTAACGGTGATTCCGTCGGCGCGCGTGCAGATGGTGAGGAACGGCGAGGTCGACCTCGAATGCGGCTCGACGACCAACAGTGTCGAGCGGCAGAAATCGATTGCGTTCGTCGTAACGACTTTTTTTACCGGCACCAGGATGCTGGTAAAGACTGCGTCCAACATCCGGAACTATAAAGACCTCAAGGGCAAGCCGGTGGTGGTCACCAGCGGCACGACCAACGAACGCGCGATCAAGACCTACAACCTGGAGGAGTCGCTGGGCATGCGCTTCGTGCATGTCAGGGACCACCATGAAGCGCTGCTGGCGCTCGACAACGGCAGCGCGGCGGCGTTCCCGATGGACGACGTTCTGCTCTACAGCATCCGCGCCAACGCGAAAAACCCGGCGGATTACGTGGTGGTCGGTGATTTCCTCACGGACGAACCCTACGGCATCATGCTGCGCAAGGACGATCCGGCGTTCAAGAAACTCGCTGACGGCGCGGTGATCGCGCTGTTCAAGAGCGGCGAGATCAACAAGATCTACGCGCGCTGGTTCGAGTCGCCGATTCCTCCCGGCAACGTGAATATGAACATGCCGATGAACAGCACGCTCAAAAAATACATCCGCAGTCCGAACGCCGACGGCGTCGACACCTGCGGCCGCATGCAATGCATGATGCAGCAGTTCCGCCAGATGTAACGCGGCGCGCCCGACTGGCAATCACTGCGTGCGAATATTCGCCACCTTCGCGACGTTCGCCCACTTCGCCATCTCGACCGGCAGGAATTTGCGTACTTCCTCGGGCGTGCGTATCTCCGCTTCCACGCCTTCGGCCTCGAAGCGTTTGATCGTTTCCGGCAGCTTGAGGTAACGCGCAATTTCCAGGTTGAGTTTGGAGATGATGCCAGCGGGTGTGCCGGCGGGTGCGCCTACGGCCCACCAGTTGTTCGCTTCGTAACCCGGCACGCCTGCTTCGGCGATGGTCGGCAGGTTGGGCGCGGCGGAACTTCGCCTGGCGCCGGTGGTGGCAAGCGCCCTGATCTTGCCCGTATTGAAATGCGGAAGCGTCTGGATCAGCGAACCGATATTGATCTGCGCCTGCCCGGACATTGCGTCGAGCAGGGCGGGGAATCCCCCCTTGTAGACGACGACTATCAGCTGCATGCCGGACATGTGATGAAACAGTTCGGAGCTGAACTGCGCGTAGCCGCCGGATGTCGACAGCACCAGTTTGCCCGGGTTGGCCTTGCCGTGGGCAAGCAGTTCCTGCAGCGAATTGACCGGCAACGCGGCGTTGACGGATAGCACGCTCGGGCCCAGCCCCAGCGTGCCCGCCCACTCGAATGACTTGAGCGGATCGTACGGCAGTTTGCGCGTGCCCCCGTTGACGGCGTGCGCGGCGGATGCCACGAGCAGGGTATAACCGTCAGGCTGCGCGCGCGACACGATCTCGGTGCCGATAATGCCATCGGCGCCGGCGCGGTTGTCGATGACGACCTGGCGGCCAAAACGCTCGGTCAGGTAGTTACCGAAATAGCGTCCCATGATGTCGTTGCTACCGCCCGGCGGGAATGGCACGATCATGCGGATCGGCCGCGCAGGATAGCCGGGCGCGGGATCGGCGGGCGCGCCGCTCTGCGCCGCATTAACGCTGCCCGCCGCGAGGCACAGCGCGGCGCAACCCGAAAAAACCCATGCGGCCGCGTCCTGCAATATCATTTTTCTCATTTGCCGGATTCCGCTAACGTTGATTGGTCAGGCAGGATACTTCCGCGTTGATGCTGGCGCAAAACAGCGCGTCACTGCGGCTTGATTCCCGCGTCCTTCACGACTTTCGTCCAGCGCGGGATTTCCGCCTTCAGAAAATCCGCAAACTGCGCGGGCGTATTGGCGACGACAAACAAACCCTGCCCCGCCATGCGCTCCTTCACTTCGGGAACGTTGAGCGCGGCAACCGATTCCGCATTGAGCCTCATGATCACGTCGCGCGGTGTCGCCGCAGGCGCGAAAAAACCGAACCACGTGCGCGCTTCGTAACCGGGCAGGCCGGATTCGGCGGCGGTCGGAATATCCGGCGCAGTGGCGACGCGTTGCGGACTCGTAACGGCGAGACCGCGCAACCGGCCGCCCTGCACCTGCGGCAACCCGACCGGCAGGTTCGAAAACACCATCGAGATCTGGCCGCCCATCGCGTCGGCGATCGCGGGCCCTTCGCCTTTATAGGGCACGAACAATAACTCGATGCGCGCCTGCAGCCTGAAGAGTTCGCCCGCCATGTGCGGCGTGCCGCCTGACGCCGCGCCATAACTCAACTGTCCGGGACGCGTTTTCGCCAGCGCAATCAGGTCCTTCACCGACTTCACCGGCAGCGACGGATGCACGACGATCAGGAGCGGCGACACTGCGATCTCGGTCACGCCCGTGAAATCGCGCGCGGCATCGTAATTGAGTTTGCCGTACATCGCGGGCACCACCGCCTGCGTCGTTTGCGAACCGACGAGCAGCGTGTAGCCGTCCGGCGCCGACTTTGCGACGAACTCGGTACCGATGATGCCGCTCGCACCCGTGCGGTTCTCGACGATGAAAGACTGGCCGACGCGTTCGGTGAGTTTCTGCGCGAGTATGCGCGCCGTCAAATCAACACCACCGCCCGGGGCAAATGGAACGACTA
>JAYWDM010000142.1:0-6897 GCA_043779885.1 Betaproteobacteria bacterium
TCGGCATCAACACCACGTTCGTCAATCCGGACGATCCGGAGAATTTTCGCAAAGCAATCACGAAAAAGACGAAACTGCTGTATGCCGAAACCATCGGCAATCCGCAGATCAATGTGCTCGATATCGAGCCCGTCGCCAGGATCGCGCGCGAAGCAGGCATCCCGCTCGTCATCGACAATACGTTCGCTTCGCCCTATCTGTGCCGGCCGCTGGAGTTCGGCGCGGATATCGTCGTGCATTCAGCCACCAAGTACATCGGCGGTCATGGCACGACGATGGGCGGCGTGCTGGTCGAGTCCGGCAGATTTCCGTGGGACAACGGCAACTTTCCGGAGATGGTCGAGCCGTCGCGCGGTTATCACGGCGTGCGGTTTTACGAGACGTTCGGCGACTTCGGCTTTACGATGAAGGCGCGCATGGAAACGCTGCGCACGCTGGGTCCCGCCTTGTCGCCGTTCAATGCGTTCCTGCTGTTGCAGGGGCTCGAAACACTGCACGTGCGCATGGATCGACATTGCGCGAATGCGCTGGCCGTTGCGGAGTTTCTCGCGGCGCATCCGCAGGTGTCGTGGGTCAATTATCCGGGGCTCAGGAGCAGCAGATATTACGAACTTGCGCAGAAGTATCTGCCCAAAGGCGCCAGCGCGGTGATGACGTTCGGCATCAAGGGCGGGGCAGCCGCCGGCGTCAGGTTCATAGAAGCGGCGCAGTTCATGAGCCATCTCGCCAACGTCGGCGATGCGAAGACGCTGGTGATACATCCGGCATCGACCACGCACCGCCAGTTGGCGGAGGACGAGCAGGTCAAGGCCGGCGTCACGCCCGACATGATCCGGCTCTCGGTCGGCATAGAGAATTGCGACGACATTCTCTGGGATATCGACCAGGCGCTGGATGCGGCGACCCGAGCGTAGAATCGCGGCGCCCGCCGCCGCGCCGCGCCCGTGAGCCAAAGCGCCGCGGATACCCGCGCACTCGCCGCCGCGATCGCCATTACGGTGCTGGTGCAGGCGCTGGTGTCGGTGGCGGTGTTCGCACCGCCATTGCTTGCGCCTGCCGCGCAGGCGGATCTGGGCGTCAGCGCCAGCGCTATTGGAATCGTCATTACACTGATGTATATCGCGGCGAGTTTGTCGGCATTGCACGGCGGGGCGCTCGTCGCGCGGCATGGCCCCTTGCGTGTCAGCCAGCATTCGCTGTTGTGGAGCGCCGGCGGGATTGGGCTGTTTGCGGTTTCATTGCCGATTGCCTGCGTGGCCGGCGCGTTCATGCTCGGCGTCGGCTACGGGCCGGTTACGCCGGCGAGCTCCGCCATCCTGTCGACGCGCGCGCCCGACAAAATGCGCAATATCGTGATGTCGATTCGCCAGACGGGCGTGCCGCTGGGCGGCGTGCTGGCCGGCGTGCTCGTGCCCATGCTGACGGTCGCGTACGGCTGGCGCGAGGCGGCGCTTGCCGTTGCAGCGCTGTGCGCGTTGACCGCGCTGGCGGTGCAGCCGCGGCGCGAATATTACGACGGGGGCCGCAGCCGCCTGCCGCAGTCACGGGGTGTCTCGCATGTGGCGCTGCTGCGCGTGTTGTTCGCCGCGCCGGCATTGCGCGACCTTGCGTTGATGTCGTTTCTGTATGCGGGTACCCAGATGTGCTTCATCACTTACTTCGCGGTGTTTTTGACCGAGCGCGGGGGCCTGACTCTCGTTACCGCGGGCGCGGCATTTTCCGCCGCGATGACAGGCGGCATCATCGGCCGTATAGCGTGGGGCGCGGTCGCCGATATCACGGGTAACGCGCGCAAGGTATTGGGTGCGCTGGGTGTCGCCATGGCCGGGTGCGCATTTGTGCTCACGCAGTTGTCGGCGCAGTGGCCTTTCGCGGGCGTGATAGCGCTGGCCGTGGTGTTCGGCGCGAGCGCGATCGGCTGGAATGGTGTATTCGTCGCGGAAGTCGCGCGAATCGCACCCGATGGCAACGTTGCGCAGGCGACCGGCGCCGCGCTGGGCATGACGTATTTCGGCGTGGTGGTGTGGCCGTTTGTGTTCTGGGCAATCGTCAGCGCGAGTGCGAGTTACGCCAGCGCGTTTGCCGTAATGGGCGCGCTGGCGCTTACAGCGGGTATGGCGTGTTTTCGCGTGCCGGGGCCGCCATGACGGCAATGTTGACGCATGTCGTATTCAAAGTAAGCGGAGATCCCGCGCAGCTCGCCGCGTTCGATGCACGTCTGAAGGTGCTGTTCGCGGAGCACGAGGTCACGAGCGAGTGCGAGGAGCAGCACACACCAAATGCATTGCATTACGACCTGAAAGTGGCAGGCGGAATTCCGTTTCCGCCATTCGCGCTGGCGTCCGGCGAATTTCCGGATCTCACGGTCGCGGTGGAGTGGGTTGACGCGGGCAGCGCTGTGCGCGGCACAGCGACCATTGCGCGCGGCATGCTCACGGCGCAGAACGTCGGGAACCTCGCTGTCGCCGGCGCCGGTCACGCGGTGGCGATCCGGGTTAATGCCAATGGACGTCTGGCGCTGGCGCTGGCCGCTATGCGCACCGGTCGCGACGAATGCCGCGGCTACATGCTGACGGGAAGCGAGGACGCGTTGTTCCGGATTGCGCGCATTGCGTCAACCGGCGCGATTGAGTTATCGGCGACGCAGGGCGCGGCGGAATGGAGCCGCGCGTGGCGATTGCCTGATGCGGGTGCAGCCGAATATCGCGAGATCAATCCGGCGCAGCCGATTGCGGACGGCGACTTTCGCGAACTCGAAAAGCTCGCGCAGGATTTTGTCGTGCAATGGGTATGGTTCCGCAATGGGCCGCGCGAGGAAATCGTCATAGAAGCGGAGCGCTATGCGCGCCTGGGTTACGTCGTCAGCGATGCGAACCTCAAATCAGCCGCGATGCACCGTATCAGGGGCGGCGCCGGCAATGACGACGACGGCATACGCTACAGCACGCTCGATACCGAAATCGCCTGGATCGAAGATGCGATCGCGCTTTGCTGGCCAGGGGGAGGGCCAGTGCAACGTGAATAGCGCCCGCCGGTGGATTATCGGACTATGCGGGCTGGCGCTGGCGCTGGCGGTCGCTGTTGCCGCGCTGCCGCCGCTGCCAGAACCCCCGATGTTCCGCGGCCTGGCAGACGACCGCGCGTTTTTCGGCATCGCCAGCTTTCTCAATGTCATCTCCAACGCGCCGTTCCTGCTGATCGGCGGCTGGGGCCTGTATTTTCTGGCGCGGGCCGGGACGCGGCAACCGGGCGCATTCACCGACCCGCTGGAAAAATGGCCGTATGCGTGTTGCTTTCTCGCTATTGCGCTCGTCTCCGCCGGTTCGGCGTATTACCATCTGCGGCCCGATGGTGCGCGGCTCATGTGGGACCGGCTGCCGATGGGTCTTGGTTTCATGTCGTTGCTGGCGGCGGTAGTGGTCGAACGCGTCAGCGCAAAAGCTGGATTACGCCTGTTGCTGCCGTTATTGCTGGCCGGCGCCGGCAGCGTAATCTACTGGCGCTGGAGCGTTTTGCGGGGGACTGAGAACATTTTTCCTTATGCCGCCGTACAGTATGGTTCGATCGCGGCCGTCCTCGCCATTGCCGTGCTGTTTCCCTCGCGCTATACACGCGGCAACGACATTTTCGGTGTGGTGGCCATCTACGCCGCGGCCAAGGCCGCCGAGGTGCTCGACGCTGAAATCTACGCGCTTGGCCACGTCGTCAGCGGCCACACGCTGAAACACCTGCTCGCCGCGCTCGCCGCCTGGTGGCTGCTGCGGATGCTGCAGTTGCGCAGGCCGCAATATTCGCCGGTGTGACGAACTGAATCAAAGCTTCCCGAAAGGTCAACTCATGCCACACGTGGTTCTGCTGGGAGATTCAATCTTCGACAACGCCCCCTACACGGACGGTGGTCCCGACGTGATTTCACAGCTCAGGGCGTTGCTGCCCGCTGGATGGGGCGCTTCGTTATTGGCCATCGACGGGGCGACGACCGACGACGTCGCCGGACAGGTCGAACGCTTGCCGGGGGACGCCACCCACCTCGTGCTCAGCGTTGGCGGAAACAATGCCCTGCTTGAAGCGCCGGTGCTGGATATGCCGGCATCTTCCATGGCGCAAGCGGTCGGGCTGCTCGCGGACGTTGCCGCCGCCTTCGAGACGCGTTACCGCGCGGCGGTAGCGGCCTGTCTGCGCCCCGCCCTGCCGCTGAGCGTCTGCACGATCTACAACGGATGCTTCCCCGATGCGGCGTACCAGCGGATTGTATCCGTGGCGCTGATGGTGTTTAACGATGCAATTTTGCGGGTCGCCATCGGGCATGGTCTTCCCGTGGTTGATTTGCGCCTGGTGTGCACCGATGCTCTGGATTATGCGAACCCGATCGAACCGTCGGTTGCAGGCGGCGGGAAGATTGCGCGCTTGATCGCCGGCCTCATGACCGGCGCAAACGCGGATGCCCGTGCAACACGCGTCGTCACCGGCTGATCCACGCGTGATCGCGGTACGGATCAGGCGAGCACTGGTGGCAACTGCTGCGTCAGCGCCGCCCGCTCGGTAGTGGCCTTGCCATTCAACGCAAATCCCGCGAGCTTGCCTGCTGTGTCGTGGAACAACGCTTTCGCGCCTTCCGCGTCGGCCGTCACCGTCCATTTGCCCTCGATACCGGCGCCTGGCGGCGAGACGATAGTCGGGCACGCGGGTGTTTTCACCAGGACCGGCATCGCCGGATAGCTGACCGGCGTGTGCTTGCCGGCGAGGGTTGCGGCGAGCGCGCGCGCCGAGTGCATGATGGGCATCACGAACGGCAGCACGAGGCCTTCGACTTCGGCGCAGTCGCCGAGCGCGTATATATCCGCGGTGCTGGTTTCGAGATTGCGATTGACGGCGATGCCGCGGTTGATCTTGATGCCCGCCGCCTGCGCGAGTGCGGTGCGCGGTTTGAGACCGACCGCCGACAGCACGATGTCGGCGGTGAAATCGTGACCGTTCGCGAGCGTGACGCGCGACTGTTCGCCGGCGGCGTCGAGCGCAGAGACGCTGGTGCCGAGGTGCCAGACGACGCCGATCGCCGCGAGCTTGCTTTGCAGGAGCGCGCCGCCTTCCGGCGTGAGCAGGCGCGACAGCGGGTGCGGCGCAATGTCGATCACCTCGACCTTGTGGCCGCCGGTCGTGAGGTCGTTCGCGAACTCGCTGCCGATCAGTCCCGCGCCGATCAGGGCGACGGTGGATTTGTCTTTCAGCGCGGCGCGGAAACGCGCGTAGTCGTCCAGATCGTTGACGGTCAATATGCGGTCGGCCGCATCGCCCTTGATCGGCAGCCGGATCTGGTCAGCACCAATGGCCAGCACGAGCTTGGAATAATTGATCGTCTCATCGCCGATGCGAACGGCGTGGTTCGCCGGGTCGATGGCGGTGACGCGGGTTTGGGTACGTATCGTGGCGTTCAGCTGCCCGGTCATCTGCTCGGCGGAGTTCATCGGAATGCTTTGCGGCGTCTTGCCTGTTCCCAGCGCGCTGGACAGCATCGGCTTCGAATAAAAATGGCCGCTGTCGGCGCTGATAATGGTGAGCGGCGCTTCCTTGTCCAGTTTGCGCAGTTCGCGCGCGACGTTGTAGCCGGCGAGCCCGCTGCCGATGATGACGATGGGGTGCATGGTATTGCTTTCAAACGGATTGAAAAAAACCGCCGGTCGTATGACCGGCGGATGGCATCCCTATTTTAGCAAGCTTCTGCGTTCGCTCAGCCACGACCTGGCCTGGGATAGCCCGATGCCAGGCCGCGGCTGCGCGCTACAGGACCTTGGAGTCCTTTACCCGCAGGTTACGCCAGATCGTAGCGATCGAGGTTCATCACCTTGTTCCAGGCCGCCACGAAGTCATGCACGAACGCCTGCTGCGCGTCGCTCGAGGCATAGACTTCCGCGAGGGCCCGGAGCTGGGAGTTCGAACCGAAGACGAGATCAACGACGGTGCCCGTCCACTTGAGCTTGCCCGTTGCCCGATCGTGACCCTCCAACACGCCTTCGGATGTGGCGGACTTCTGCCACTTGGTGTTCATGTCGAGCAGGTTGACGAAGAAATCGTTCGTTAGCGTCTCGGGCCGCTTGGTGAAGACGCCGTGTTCGGCCTTCCCGAAGTTGGCATTCAGAGCGCGCATGCCTCCGACCAGAACCGTCATCTCGGGCGCGGTCAGCGTCATGAGGTTCGCCCGATCCACCAGCCGTTCAGCCGCGGAACCCTCTTCTCCCTTTCGAACATAATTGCGGAATCCATCGGCGGTCGGCTCCAGTACTGCGAACGACTCTACATCGGTTTGCTCCTGTGACGCGTCCATGCGCCCCGGCGAGAAGGGAACCTGCACGGCGTGGCCGGCCTTCTTCGCCGCTTCCTCGACGGCTGCACAGCCGCCCAGAACGATCAGGTCAGCGAGCGAGACCTGCTTGCCGTCAGATTGCGCGGCGTTGAAATTCTTCTGGATCGCTTCCAGTTTCTGCAGGACCTTCGCGAGTTCGGCCGGCTGGTTGACTTCCCAGTCCTTTTGCGGCGCGAGGCGTATGCGCGCCCCGTTAGCCCCGCCGCGCTTGTCGCTGCCGCGGAATGTTGCCGCCGATGCCCAGGCCGTCGTGACCAGTTGGGAGACGGACAGTCCGGATGCGAGGATTTTGGCCTTCAGGGCAGTAATATCCTTCGCCCCGATGAGCTCATGGTTCACCGCCGGAACCGGGTCCTGCCAGAGCAACGCCTCCCCGGGCACGAGCGGGCCCAGATAACGCGCGATCGGACCCATGTCGCGGTGCGTCAGCTTGTACCAGGCGCGTGCGAACACGTCTGCGAACTCTTGAGGGTTCTTGTGGAAGCGCCGCGAAATCTTCTCATAAGCCGGGTCCATCCTCAGGGCGAGGTCCGCCG
>JAYWDM010000143.1:0-6897 GCA_043779885.1 Betaproteobacteria bacterium
TCGTATTCGAGCAGGTGCTTGCGCATGTCGAAATTGCGCGCCTCGACCTTGCGTTGCGCGTTCTCGATTGCGCGCGTCACCCACGGGTGCTCGATCGCCTCGCCGTCCGGCATCTTCAGGCGCTGCATGATCGATGCGACGCGATCCGACGCGAATATCCGCAGCAACGGGTCTTCGAGCGCCAGATAAAAACGGCTCGACCCCGGGTCGCCCTGGCGTCCCGAACGGCCGCGCAACTGATTGTCCACGCGCCGCGATTCGTGACGCTCCGTCGCAATGATGTGCAGCCCCCCCGCCGCGACCACCTGATTGTGCAGTTTCTGCCAGTCGTGGCGCAGTTCTTCGACGCGGCGCAGCCGGGTACTCGCGTCGAGGCTTTCATCGGCCTCGATCCGGTTGACCTCCGGTTCCGGATTGCCGCCGAGCACGATGTCCGTGCCGCGTCCCGCCATGTTGGTGGCGATGGTGATGGTCTTCGGCCGGCCGGCCTGCACGACGATTTCGGCCTCGCGCGCGTGCTGCTTGGCGTTCAACACGTTATGCGGCAGCTTTTCCTTGTCGAGCATTTTCGACAGCAGTTCGGAATTCTCGATCGAGGTGGTGCCGACGAGCACCGGCTGGGCGCGCTCATAGCAGTCTTTGATGTCCTTGATCACCGCTTCGTATTTCTCGCGCATGGACTGATAAACCTGGTCCATGCGGTCGTCCCGAACCATCGGCTTGTGCGTTGGAATCACCACCGTTTCGAGCCCGTAGATGTGCTGAAATTCGTAGGCCTCGGTGTCGGCGGTGCCCGTCATGCCCGAGAGCTTCGCGTACATGCGGAAATAATTCTGAAAAGTGATCGATGCGAGCGTCTGGTTTTCGCGCTGGATCGCCACACCCTCCTTGGCTTCGACCGCCTGATGCAGGCCGTCCGACCAGCGTCGTCCCGGCATCAACCGGCCGGTAAACTCATCGACGATGATGATCTCGCCGTCCTGCACCACGTACTGCTGGTCGCGATGGAACAGCGAATGCGCGCGCAGCGCGGCATACAAATGGTGCATGAGATTGATGTTGCTCGGATCATAGAGGCTGCCGCCGTGCGGCAGCAAACCTGCGTCGGCGAGCAGCGCTTCGGAACGTTCGTGGCCGGCTTCCGACAGCAGCACCTGGTGCGCTTTCTCATCGACGCTGTAGTCGCCCGGATTGTTCTCGTCCGGCTGGCCCGGCTGGCGCTTCAGGCGCGGCGCAATCTCGTTCATGCGGTAATACAACTCGGTGGTGTCTTCCGCCTGCCCCGAAATGATCAGCGGCGTGCGCGCCTCATCGATCAGGATTGAGTCGACTTCGTCGACGATCGCATAGTTCAGGCGGCGCTGGAAGCGCTCCCCCGTGGTCGCCGCCATGTTGTCGCGCAGATAGTCGAAGCCGAATTCGTTGTTGGTCCCGTAGGTAATATCGGCGGCATACGCGCCCTGCTTGTCGGCATGATCCATCTGCGACAGGATTACACCGACGGTGAGGCCGAGAAATCCGTAGATGCGCCCCATCCACTCGGAATCGCGCTTCGCCAGATAATCATTGACCGTGACGACGTGCACGCCCTTGCCCGAGAGGGCATTCAGGTAGGCGGGCAGGGTCGCGACCAGCGTCTTGCCTTCACCGGTGCGCATCTCCGCGATCTTGCCCTGATGCAGCGCGATGCCGCCGACCAGCTGGACGTCAAAGTGACGCATGTTGAGCACGCGCTTGCCCGCTTCGCGCACGACCGCGAACGCTTCCGGCAGCAACTGGTCGAGCGCTTCGCCATTGGCGTGGCGTTCTTTGAATTCGGCAGTCTTCGCCGTGAGCGCCGCGTCTGTGAATTTCGCGATTGCCGGCTCGAGCGCATTGACCGCACGTACCGCATGCATGTATTGGCGCAACAAACGTTCGTTGCGGCTACCGAATATTTTCTTTACCAGGCCAGTGATCATGAATACCGTTACATCCAAGGAGTTTCGGAACAGGCGGGCCAGGCCCCCCTGTATATCCCCCGCATCAGGGAAAGCCCGGAGTGAATGAAAACGTTGATCCGGGCTTCCCTAAATGGAAAAAGGGTGGGGAAACACCCCACCCCCTCTTAACTGCAAAGTTGAAGCGTGTTAACCGGGCAAGCGAAGAAAGCGCACTGGATTCAGCGGCGCCCCGTTCTGACGGACCTCGAAGTGCAGGTGCGGCCCGGTCGCGCGGCCGGTGCTGCCAACCTCACCTATCGTTCCACCGCTTAAAACAACGTCGCCAACTTTAACCAAACGTTTCGACAAATGCGCGTAACGCGTGATCAAGCCGTTGCCGTGATCAATTTCGATCATATTACCATATTGAGGATGGGAATCCGAGTAGGCAACAATGCCGCCGGCGGCCGCACGGGCCGGGGTGCCGACCTCAGCCATGAAGTCCATGCCTTCGTGAAATGCGCGCATGCTGTTAAACGGATCGATGCGCCAGCCATAGTTCGACGAATACCATCCGCCTTCGACCGGCAGCACCGACGGCAACATCTTTTTCTTGGCGCCGGCGATGATCAACAGCGAGTCGAGGATGCCGAGTTTCTCGGTGCGGTCGTCCATCTGCTTGTTAAGGAGATCGGCCTGGCGGTTCACGTCCCCGAGCGACAAATCATAGGCGGGGAGCGTCGACACGGCGCCGCCGCGTGCAGGCGGCTGGTCAAACATGAATTCCTGCGGTTTGAAGCCGGCGGTTTTGGCCAGCCGCTCGCCCAGCGTGTCCAGACGCAGCAACTGCGCCTGCATCTGACCCAGCTTGGACGCCAACGCGTTCAGATTCTCGCGCAGATAGCTTTGCGCTTTTTCGTTTTGCTCCTGCTGCGCACTAAGGATCAGGTTATTCAGCAGGGGGCTGTTAAGGTTCTGGGCATAACGCAGGGTCAGATATTGCAGCGCGAATACCAGGACCAGCACGCCAAACATCAGGGCCGCCCCGCCGAATACCACATGCGGGAACGACAGCGTGATCGTCCGCGCTCTAGCCAGTTTCCCGGAAACTAGAATTATGTTCATCGTTGCCCCACAATCTCAGCCATGCCCGCACACAAAATAGACTTCTATCTCGGTTCGTCGGACAGCTTGCGTTCGTTGACCCGTGCCGCGCAGCGCATTGCCGAACTGCAACGGGTACTCCTGAACAACGCGCCACCGGCATTGACACAACACTGCTGCGTCAAGCAGTTTCGCGATGGAACCCTCACCCTCTTGGCTGAAAACGCGGCGATTGCGGCCAAGTTGAAGCAGCTCGCCGCTAGATTGTTAACTTCTTACCAGAAACAGCGGTGGCAGGTTACTGCAATCCGCGTCGAAGTGCAAGTAAGGGAGGCCGCGCCCGAGGTCGCGCCCAAACCCGGCGCCAGGCGCTTAAGCATTGAAACCATTGAGAATTTGGAGCGGCTCGCAAGCCAGATCGACGACGCTTCCCTCAAGCAGGCGCTGATCAGCATGGCGGCACGGCAGCGCGGCCGCAAGTAGCCGACCGCGCCGCGTCCCGTCAAATCACGAGCACCAACCGCTCGAACAGGACGAATACCAGCCCGACGATCGCCATCACCATGCCGTATTTAAGGGCCTGCCAGGCGAAAGTCACGTAGCGCCGGTTTCGCGTCAGCAGGTACATCACCAGCGACGCGCCTATCGTGATGAGAACCAGAAAGCCGACTATGCGCAGGACGAGCATGGCGTTGGATCCTCGGACAGGAATCAGTTAAGCGCCCGGACCCGGACCCGGACCCCGCAACCGCGCCGGGGCAGGCGCAGCGCCGGAACAACGGGAATCAGGCCGGCACGGGCTGGGTGGATGCGACGAACGCCGGCGCGTCTTCGATCCGGTCAAAACTCACGTATTCCCATGCGGCCTTGCTTTCCAGCAGGCGCCGCAGCAGCCGGTTGTTGAGCGCGTGCCCTGACTTGTGCGCGGCGAACGCGCCGATCACGGGATGGCCGAGCAAATAGAGATCGCCGATCGCGTCGAGCACTTTGTGCTTGACGAATTCATCGTGGTAACGCAGTCCGTCGCTGTTCAGCACGCGGTATTCATCGAGCACGATCGCGTTGTCGAGCGAGCCGCCGAGCGCCAGTCCCTGACCGCGCATCCACTCGACTTCATGCATGAATCCGAAGGTGCGTGCACGGCTTACCTCCCTCACATACGAGGTCGTTGCAAAATCGACGCACACGGACTTGGCCGAATTGTCGAACACGGGGTGATCGAAGTCGATGCTGAACTCGATCTTGAAGCCATTGTGCGGTTCGAAACGCGCGTATTTGTCCCCGTCGGTTACCGCGACCGCTTTCAGTATGCGGATGAATTTTTTTGCGACCGGCTGCTCCTCGACGCCCGCCGACTGGAGCAGAAACACGAAGGGGCCCGCGCTGCCATCCATGATGGGCACTTCGCCCGCGGACAAGTCTACATACAGGTTATCGATCCCCAGTCCCGCCAGCGCCGACATCAGATGTTCGACCGTCGATACGCGTACCCGATCGCGTTCGAGGCACGACGACAGGCGCGTGTCTCCAACGTGATACGGATCGGCCTTGATATCGACGGGTTGCGCCAGATCAATGCGCCGAAACACGACGCCCGTATTGGGCGCGGCCGGGCGCAGCGTCAGATAGATCTTCTCGCCGGTATGCAAACCGACGCCCGTGGCACGGATGATGTTCTTGATGGTGCGCTGCTTGATCACGAATTAACTCTTTGATTCTTATGCATCTAAAAATGTAATTTTATCACGCGGCATCCGCTGCGGCAAAATACCGGCGCCGTCCCGGAACACGCCACGACATCAATAGCTTAATCGGCCGCGCCTGCGCGCTGGTGCGCGAATCCGGCGCCCCGCCGTGACAACCTCACCGCTGGTTTGAGCAGATTTAATGGTCGAAGTTGGCCTCCCGCCGCAAGTAAGGCCGGTCTGGCACGGGATTGCCGCGACCACCGGTGTGCATACGCTTCATCCGGCTCAATCCGCCTGCTTGCGCAGGAACGCCGGGATATCCAGCATCTCGACGCCCGACTGCCGCATCGCTTCGACGGTCTGATTGCGGTTGCGGCGCATCACCGCGGGCTGATCAAGCTCTTCGTAATTCACGGTGGCGAGCGGCATCGCTCCGTCCGTGCCCGTGGCCTGCACCACTTGCAGCGGTTTTTGCTGCGGCCGCGCATGTGCCTTGCCAAGGCCGGTCGCGACGATCGTCACGCGCAATTCGTCGCCCAGCGCATCATCGTACACCGTGCCAGCGATGACGGTCGCGGATTCCGCCGCAAACGCCTTGATCACTTCCATCACGTCATACATTTCCTGCAACTGGAACAGGGATCTGCTGGCCGAGATATTCACCAGTACTCCGCGCGCATCCGCGATGTCGATGTCTTCGAGCAGCGGACACGCGACGGCCTGTTCCGCCGCCATGCGCGCGCGATCGGTGCCGGCCGCCATCGCGGAACCCATCATCGCCATGCCCGTTTCGGACATCACGGTTTTCACGTCGGCAAAGTCGACGTTGATCATGCCGGGGCAGCTGATGATTTCGGCAATCCCGGCGACGGCGCCGTGCAGCACGTCGTTGGCAGCGCGAAACGCCTCGTCCAGCGTCACCTGGTTGCCGAGCACCTGCATCAGCTTGTCGTTGGGAATCACGATGAGGGAATTAACGTATTGCGACAGCGCTTCGAGGCCTTCCTGCGCGATTCTCTGCCGCTTGCCCTCGAACGCGAATGGCTTGGTCACCACGGCGACCGTAAGTATGCCCAGTTCACGCGCGATCTCCGCGACCACCGGCGCTGCCCCCGTGCCGGTGCCGCCGCCCATCCCCGCGGTGAGAAACAGCATGTCGGCGCCACCGATAAGTTCGATGATGCGCGCGCGATCCTCGAGCGCCGCCTGGCGCCCGACCTCCGGATTGGCGCCCGCGCCCAGCCCCTTGGTGATCTCGACGCCAAGTTGCAGCTGCGTGCGTGCCTGCGAGCGCTTCAACGCCTGCATATCGGTATTGGCGCAGATGAACTCGACGCCTTTTACCCCGTTGGCGATCATGTGATCGACGGCATTGCCCCCGCACCCGCCGACCCCGATTACCTTGATGACTGCTTCCTGCGACGGCTCTTCCATTATTTCAAACATAACTGCCTCCTGTGACTAGAAAAGAAAACCGGAAACGCCAGATTGCCAACTGCGTTGCTAACGAATTCCTGCGCCTTGTGTTACGCCCATGCGTGCCCATCAGAAATTTCCCTTGAACCAGCTCTTCATGCGTCCGATCAGCCCCGCGAGCGAACCCAGTTGGGCCTGCGCCAGATCGTGCTGGCGCTGCCGCTGCAACCCGATCAGCAGCAACCCGACTGCCGTCGCGTAACGCGGATTGCGCACGACTTCCGACAGCGCGCCCTGATATTGCGGCTGACCTATGCGCACCGGCATGTGGAATATCTCTTCGCCCAGTTCGACCATGCCCTGCATCGAACTCGAGCCGCCGGTGAGCACGATTCCAGACGACAGTAATTCTTCGTATCCCGAGCGGCGCAGATCCGCCTGCACCAGCGAATAGAGTTCCTCGATGCGCGGCTCGATCACTTCGGCCAGCGTCTGGCGCGACAACTGCCGCGCGCTGCGTTCCCCGATGCCCGGCACCTCGACCATGGCTTGCGGATCGGCGAGTTGCTTTAATGCGCAGCCATAGCGCCGTTTGATGTCCTCGGCGTCCTTGGTCGGCGTCCTCAGCGCCATGGCAATGTCGTTGGTGATCTGATCGCCGGCGATCGGAATTACGCCGGTGTGGCGGATCGCGCCTTGCGTGAAGATCGCGATGTCGGTCGTGCCGCCGCCGATGTCGACGAGACACACGCCGAGATCTTTTTCGT
>JAYWDM010000144.1:0-6841 GCA_043779885.1 Betaproteobacteria bacterium
TCTTGAAATCGACAGGGACGGCAACCCCTGGATCGGCGTGATGTACCAGAGCGCCATCGCGAAGTTCGACAGGAAGTCCGAGAACTTCCAGATGTGGACAACGCCCAAGGAATGGGACACCGACGCCGGACAGCTTGGTCATATTGCGATCACTGGCACCCCCAGCGACAACAAGGTATGGATCAAGAACTCCGACGGCGGCCATATTTACCGTCTCGACCTCGTCTCCAACAAGATGGAAAACCTCGGCGCCTTCAAAGATCCGCTAAGCGGAAAACGCATCGGCACCTACGGCATCCATTCGGACGTGCAGAACAACGCTTATCTGCTCGACTTCGCTGCCGGCAACATTGTCAAGATCGATGGCAAGACCAAAAATATGTCCATCTATGTGACGCCGACGCCGAACTCGCGCCCGCGGCGCGGCCGCGTCGATCACGAAGGCCGCTTGTGGTTTGCCGAATATCAGGGCAACGCCATCGGCATGTTCGATCCGAAAACCGAACGCATCACCGAGTGGAAGGTGCCGACGCCGTGGAGCGCGCCCTATGACGCCGTGGCCGGCCGCAACGGCGAGGCGTGGACGGGGTCGATGCTGACCGACCGCGTATCACGACTCGACATCAAGAGCGGCCAGTACACCGAGTACATGCTGCCGCGCCCGACCAATATCCGCCGCGTCTATCTCGACGATTCGACGCGCCCGGGCACGCTCTGGGTCGGCAGCAACCACGGCGCCTCGATCGTCAAGGTCGAACCGCTCGACTGACGCAACCGGACCAGCCTCTGTCGCGCCCTGCCCGGCGTCACTGTTTCGGCAGGGTCGGCCGCGCGTTCGGCCCGTCGAACGGCGCCGGCATGTGGACGCCGTAACCCTGAATATAATCGACGCCGATCAGGCGCAGTTTATCGAGGATGTCGTCGTTTTCCACCGACTCGGCGATGGTCTTCATTCCCAGCAGATGGGCGATGTCGGTGATCGCCTTGATCATCGCCTCGCTCAATGCGTCTTCGACCACGGTGCTGACGTAGCCGCCGTCGATCTTCAGAAAGTCCACCGGCAAAGTCTTCAGATAGTTGAACGAGGTGAGCCCGCTGCCGAAATCGTCGAGCGCGAAGCGGCAGCCCAGTTCCTTCAGCACCACGACAAAATAGCGCGCGCGGTCGAGATTCGCCAGCGCCACGGTTTCCTGAATGTCAAAACAGATCGTGCTGTGCGGCGCGCCGCTCGTGTGAAACTGCGCGATGACGAATTCAAGAAAGGCCGGGTCGGCAATGCTGGCCGCGGAAATGTTGACGGAGAAGCGCCGCGGCATGGCGTCTTTCACGATGAGGTCGCGGTAATAGGTGCCGAGGGACTCGAACAGCGTGCGCACCACCCAGCGGTCGATCATCGGCATCAGGCCGTAGCGTTGCGCCTTGGCGAGAAAATCTCCGGTGGGCATCGCTTCGCCGCCTTCGTGCGCGAGCCTGAGCAGCACTTCGAAAAACTCCTCGTCCTCCCCGCCCGGCTCAGGCGCGAATACCGGCAGGATGCGCTGATACGTCAGGTAGACGTGCTCGTCCTGCAAACTGTTCGTGATCAGGGTGACCCAGTCCATGTCGGCGTCCGTCGCCTCGGTCGCGACGTCAGTGGCAAGCTGAACCCGGTTGCGGCCCTTGTTTTTCGCGGCGCGGCAGGTGGCGTACCCATCCTCGATCAAGGCCGCCACATCCTGCCGCGAGTCGCCGAACCCGACCACGCCGATGCTGGCGCCGACGGCGAAGCTCTCGCCGCCGTACGCGAAGCGGAATTCGCGCATCGCGTCGACCAGCGTGTGCGCGATGCGCAGCGCCTGCGCGTGCGGGCAGTTTGCAAGCAGCACGCCGAATTTGTCGCTGCCCAGATAGCCGAGCGTATCGCCGTGGCGCACGATCGCGGCAAACGATTTGGCCGCCTGCCGCAGCAGCTCGTCGCCGGCCGCTTTGCCGGACTTCTCTTCGACGAGTCCGAATTGATCGAGATCGATGTACAACAACGCGTGCAGCCGCGCGCTGCCGCCCGCCAGCAGTCGTTGCGCGTGCTTCTCGAAGGTTTGCAGATCGGTGAGGCCGGTGAGCAGATCGATGCCCCTGGCGTCCGCATCGGCAAGTGGCACGCTGAGTTCGCCGCCGTGCGCCTCGATCAGCCGCGCGGCGATCACGCCGAGCTGGCGCAACACGAGTTTCATGGTCGGCGTAAACCGCCGCGGCGCCCGGTCCATCACCAGCAACGAACCTATGCTGAGCCCGGACATGGTCGTGAGTTCCACTTTGGTACAGCCGCGAACGCACGGCGGCTGTGCCACCAGAACGTGTCCGCGCAACCGTTCGCTGGCGAGCGCATCGTAAATCTCGTCAAAGTCCGCGGACAGCGCGACGCAGAACGACAGCACGGAATCGCGCGCGGCGCTCAGTCCGTGCATGGACGCAAGCCGCATGGCGCCGCCGTCGTCCAGCACGATCGCGGCTATCGGCGCATCGCACACGTAGGCGGCGATGCGAGTCAGCGCGTCGAACGCGCGCTCCTGCGCGTGACGGGGCGTGCGTGTTTCGGCCGTTTCGCCCGCTTGCTCGCCGGATCGCATCAGGATTGCATCCATGGATTCAGGACCCGCAAGCGCGCCCGCGCCGGATCATGCGAAGCCGGGCCGGTTATTGCTGGTCATGCGCGGCATCTCGAAGTGTTCATGCAGATCGATGGGCTGTAAGAAATAAGAGTTCGCGCCGAACTGCAACATGAGGGACAGGCGTGAATGATGCACTTTTCGGGCAGTTCCCGCAACTCCCTGAAGGCCCGATGATTTTCGTCACCCGGTATATCGTTGACAGCCGTAATGGTGATAATTCGCGCCGGTCGGCAAAGTCGTGCAATGGCAAATCGTCCGCGTGACAGCAATAACAAATGCCGGGACTGCAAAGCCTCCTGATGCTCCGGGCGCGCAGCGTTTTTTTCGTCACTGCGCCGTGACGCCGATTGCGCAGGCGCCGGCTTGTCGCGCACGGAGTCGCGGCGCGCGCAGGGAATTTCCGGTTTTCCGCCGCCATTGCAGTTGGCGTCAGGCGCGGTAAGATGCCAGTTCAAAAGGGAGGACACCATGACACCAAGAACAGCTTTTGCCGGCGCGCTGGCCGCCGCAAGCCTGGCGCTGACGCCGCACGCCGCGTCCGCGCAAACCATCGTCGAACAGGCGGCGGAACATCGCTTTCAGCTCGATTTCCGTGTGAACGACGCAGCGCTGGCAAAAATGTTGCCGCCGGGATGGGAGGCGGTTATCGCCACGCAGGGCCCCGCCAAGGACGCCAATCTGCGCATGATCTTCATCGATCGCGTGGCGATCATGGACGGCGACGGCAAGCCCGCGGCACGCTCAACCGCGCGGCTCGTTTATCTCGCCATCCCGGTCAAGCCGACCGCGGGCGGCGCGGCCGGGCAGATGATCATACACGGGCTGACCGAGCATGCGGCCGACGCGCCGGGCGCCTTCGGCGTCTACCAGCATGCGGGCACCGCCAAAATGTCCCGCACGGCTGCCGCGGCGGGCGGTGCGATGACGGGAGCGGAAGACTGGGAATTCGCGGCGGCGGGCGGCGAGCGCATGGAACTGCATGTGGAATACGAGCGCGGTCCCGCGAGGAAGGGCGCCGCCGAGGTGAAGTTCTTCCATCCGAACGATCCGTCCAAATTCCAGATTTTCAAGACCGATCAGGCCATCGACATCATGCGCAATCCGACCACGAATCCGCCGGACCACATCCGGAAATTTTCTTACAAGGCGGGCGGCGGCCGCATCGCGGCGCTGTTCGATGGCACGGAGAAAGTCGTGAGCTGGGATTCGTTCCCGTGGTACATCCGCACGGTAAGCGCGCCGTAGAGGCAGCGGCGCGCGCCGGTAAAATCTCGTAAAAAAAGGAAACCCGTATGAAATATGAATGCTTGCTGTACGCAGTGCGCGACCGGATCGCCACGCTCACGCTGAACCGGCCCGAACGGCTCAATGCGCTGGGCGGCACGCTGCGCGAAGAACTCTTCGATGCGGTCACGCTGGCGGCGGCCGATCCGAACGTCGGCGTGCTCGTCATTACGGGCGCCGGACGCGGCTTTTGCTCCGGCGGGGACGTGAAGTCCATGAGCGAGCGCGACCAGGCCGGCGAGGCGTCGACCGCGGACGAACGGCTCGCGCCGGTGCGCGACCGCTGCATCCTTGCCATGCGTGACTGCCCGAAGCCGATCATCGCGGCGGTCAACGGCGCGGCCGCGGGTGCCGGCATGAATCTGGCGCTCGCATGCGACATGCGCATCGCATCGACCGCCGCGAAATTTTCCCAGGCTTTCATCAAACGCGGGCTTGCCCCTGACTGGGGCGGATCCTATTTCCTGCCGCGCGTCGTCGGCACCGCGAAGGCGTGCGAGCTCATCTTTACGGCGGAAGCCATCGATGCGGCCGAGGCGCTCAGGCTCGGCATCGTGAACGCCGTGGTCGCGCCCGCAGAGCTCATGGACGCGGCCTACACGCTCGCGCGCAAGATCGCCGCCGGCCCGCCCGTGGCGATCGCGCTCTCCAAGCGGGCGATCAATCACAATCTGGAAGTGGATCTGCGTGCCGCGCTGGAGTTCGAAACGTTCGCGCAGAGCGTGTGCAAGGACACCGAGGACTTCAAAGAGGGCGTCAGGGCATTCGTGGAGAAACGCGCGCCGGTGTTTCGCGGACGATAATGCGCTGCCCCGCGCGGCTGCCAGGAATATTGTCTGCAAAACGTAGCCCGCAAGGAGCGCAGCGCATTGCGGGTTCCCTCACCGGCAATAATCTGTGCCCGGATTTCATTGCATTCATCCGGGCGACGCGTGCTGAATCGCAGCCGGGTTGGTGCGGAAACTTCGCGCCGCTCGATGTTATGTCCCGCGCCGGTGTCACCCTCGGCAAAACGCGATTCCGCTGCGCCAAAGCCGGCCACGTCCTGGAGTCCGGGACGCAATCATGCGGAGAGAGCCGACTGTGGGCCTGACCAACGAACTGTGCGGGATCATACACGCGACGCGCTACGAGTCGCTCGGCGCCGATTGCGTTGCGCGCGTCAAGCAGGCGATCCAGGACGGCATCGCGGTTGCCCTCGCCGGATGCGGCGAGCAGCCGGTTGCAATCGGCGCCGCGCACGCGCAGAGTCTTGGCGGCGCGCCGCAGGCGGGCGTGTGGGGCTGGGGCTTCAAGGCATCGGTCGTGCAGGCGGCGAACATCAACGCGATGGCAACGCACGTGCTCGACTTCGAGCCGATGTGGAGCCCGCCCACGCATTCAGTATCACCGACGGTGCCGGTCGCATTCGCGCTCGCCGAACTCAAGGGCGCAACCGGACGCGGGATCATCACGGCGGTGGCCAAGGGCCTCGAGATCCAGGGGCGCATGCAGTACGCCGGCGATCAGTTCGTGCCCGAGCAGCTCACATTTCATCCCCCGGGCGTCGCCGGCGCGTTCGGCAGCGCGATCGTCGCCGCGGACCTTCTTGGACTCGACGTGAACGGCATGCGCCACGCGCTCGGCATTGCCGCGTCGCGCGCCGGATCGCTGCTGGCGAACGTCGGCTCCATGACCAAGTGCACGCACTGCGGCAACGCGGCCGCGGCGGGCCTCGATGCGGCGCTGCTTGCGCAGCGCGGATTCACCGCGAACATGGACGTGCTCGAAGCGCACAAGGGCGTGATCGCGACGTTCTACCCTGAGCGCTTCGACGAGTCACGCCTGCTCGCGTGGGGCAAGCCGTATCGCGTCGTCGACCCGGGGCTCGCTATCAAGCTGTTTCCCTCGCAGTTCGGCACGCACTACGCAATCACGGCGGGGCTCGATATTCACAGGCAGGCCGGTGGTGCAGCGCGCATCCGGCAGGCGCGCATCGTGTCGCCGGTGATGAAATACATCGACCGGCCGCAGCCCGCAACGGGTCTTTACGGCAAGTTCAGCCTGCAGTACACCGCCGCTGCCGCGATGCTCGACGGCAAAGTCGGCATCGACACGTTTACGGACGAGCGCCGCTGGCGCGCCGACATGGCCGCTATGCTCGCGAAAATCTCGCTGACGCAGGATGCGTCCATCGTTGGGGATTTTCATCACATGCACGTCGCCATCGAGGCCGATCTCGCCGACGGCAGCCGGGTCAGCGCGATCTGCCGCGGGCCGCAGGGAGCATGGGGCGTGCCGCTCGACCCATCCGCGCATCGCGACAAGCTGCTCGATTGCCTCGGCCGCGCCCTGCCGGCGGCTGCAGTCGACACGCTGATCGGTCTGCTGGATCGGCTCGACACGCTTGATGCCGGCGGCGTGGAAAAGCTCGTCGCGCTGATTGCTTCATCAACTCACGGGTAATAATCATGCGCAGATCCATCGGTGTGACAACCGCAGCCGCCTTGCTTCTTGGCGTGGGCCTCGCCTGCGACAGTGCGCAGGCACAAAGCACTTATCCGGCGAAGCCCATCCGGCTGATCGTGCCGTTTGCCGAGGTGGACGCGCCCGGACACGTTAGCCGAAGGCCCGTTCGCGGGACGGGCGCGCATGCCGCCGGGTTATATTCGGTGGCGATGACGATGCCACAATCCTATCCGGCGAAGCCCATACGGTTGATTGTTCCATTTGCACCAGGCGGCGGCACCGACATCGTCGCGCGCCTGCTCGCGCAGAAGCTGACCGAAGCGTACCGGCAGACGGTGATCGTGGACAACCGCGCGGGCGGCGGCGGCACGATAGGCGCCGAAACGGCGGTGCGCGCCTCGCCTGACGGCTACACCGCGATCATGATGTCGGGCAGTTACGCCACGAATGCCGCCATGTTC
>JAYWDM010000145.1:0-6841 GCA_043779885.1 Betaproteobacteria bacterium
AATTTCTTGGCGGCGGTGATGACCATGCGGCCGTCGCCCGAGCCCAGGTCGATGATGAAATCCCTGGGCCCGACCTTGGCCATGCGCAGCATCTCCTCAACCACGATCTGCGGCGTCGGCACGTAAACCACGTCGCCCACGCCCCTTTCCTGCGCGTGCAATTGCAGCGACAACACCAGCGCCAGCGCGAGGCCGGCGGCCACCATGAGTTTAATTTGTTTCATTACTATTCTCTCCAAGATCATTTTTGATTACTGCCAAACTGCGTCACTGCGCCGCGGCAACGCGGCCCGCGCGCCACTGAATGTGGCTCTGGTCCTTGCCGACGCCGCGGCGGATCACGCCTTCCATCGCGTCGCCCGCGACCCGCCCTTCAAAGTAGAGATTGCTCTCGACGGGCCCGCTGTCGTCGACGATCACGAAGCTGATGCGCTCGCCCGTGAGCGTCGGGTTCCACAGGCCCGCAACCTTCTTGTCATAGCGCGCGAGGCCGTCGATCTCCTGGAATTTCTGCCGGATCTCGATATCAAAACTGCGCTCGCCGGCGGGCAGCGCGACCGTCGTGCGCCAGCGGCCGCCGACCTGCGCCGGCACGATCCACAGGAACACGTTCTTGCGCACCGTGGACTTCTGGTCGGGCCGCCAGTCTTCCATATCAAAGTCATGCGACACGATGCGCGTGCCGGGCTTCAATTCCCGCAACAGCCGCGGCCGCAAGCGGATATTGACCGACGGCAGCAGATACATCGTGATGACCGTTGCCTCGCCGATCGCGACCTTGAACAAGTCCTCGCGATGAAACGCGACGCGGTCGCTGACGCCCTGAAGCTGCGCGTTGTAATCGCTTTCCGCTATGCGGTCGGGATCGAGATCGACGCCGACCCCGCGCGCGCCGAATTTCCTGACGGCGGCGATCAGGATGCGGCCATCGCCCGAGCCCAGGTCCATCACGAAATCATCGGACTTGACGTTGGCGAGCCGCAGCATTTCCTCGACCACCACGTGCGGCGTCGGCACGTACGGCACGTCGTAGGCGAACTGCGCCCGGGAGACGGACGGCATGAGACAGACGGCAGCCGCCATCAATGCGCACCACCAGCGGCCGCGCGGCGTCATCTACTGCACCAGCTGAATTTCTTGCAATGTCGGTTTTTTCAGCGCCGCGTGCGCGGGCGCGCCGGGTTCCGTGCGCGCCGCGGCCCATTCCAGCCGCCGCTGCGCATTTGCGCTGTCAACCCGCACTTCACCGGTAATGCCCTGCCCCGCAATCCGCCCGGCAAAATCATAGCGTGTCTTCGTGCGCGGATCGTTCACGCTGAAGCTGGTGTCCTCGCCGCGCAGACGCGCATTTTCGAGCGGCAGCGTCTGGCCATCGACCGTCGCGCTGCCCTTGATCATCTGAAAGTTCTGCGTCACGCTCAGGTTGAACACGACGGCCTTGCCGGACAGCGGCAGCTCCCAGCGCCATTTGCCGGCGGCATTGGCGGGCACTACCCAGTAGAACACCTTGCTCTTTTTGTCGCGACCAACCGGCTTGTCCGGCGCATCGAGCACCATCTGGTCGTCCGGCGGCCAGTCGCCCATGTTGTAATCGTGCGATACGATGCGCGTGCCCGGCTTTAACGTCGTGAGCAGCTTGGGCCGCACCATCAGATTGACCTCAGGCAGCAGGTAGATGGTGACCACGCTGGCCGCGGTCAGATCGGTATCATAGAGGTCGCGCTCGTAAAACACGGCGCGGTCCGCAACACCCGCACTCGCCGCACGCCGGTTGGCGAGTTCCACCAGGCGCCGGTCGAGATCGACGCCAAAACCGCGCGCGCCGAATTTCTGCGCCGCGGTGATGACCATGCGTCCGTCGCCGGACCCGAGATCTATCACGTAATCACCGGGACCCACGTGCGCTACCTGCAGCATGCGATCGACCACGTTCTGCGGCGTCTGCACGTACGGGGTATCGCCGAAGTCCTGCGCGGTCACGGGATACGCCGCAAGCGCGGCGCCCAGCAATGCCACTGTCACAGCGCCACGATGCGCAGCGGAAATTATTGTCGAAACCATATTAACGACCCATTAAAAAACTGAAAACAGCAGTTATTGTGCTTGACGGAACCGGCGAAACTGCGCGCCCCCATCCCCACCCTGGCCCCTCGCTTTGCTCTCCCCGGGGGAGCAGGGCCTTCACCCTTCACCCTTCACCCTTCACCCTTGACTCTTCACTCACTTGTTGCCGCGCGTCGCGTTCCACTCGAGCTGGCCCTGCGTGCGGGCGCCCGACAGTTTCACACTGCCTTCGATGCTCCCGCCGGCGACCCGTCCGGTAAATTCGTGCTTCAGCGCACTGCCATTGACGTCGGCCGTGAAACTCCCGCTGATCTGATCGCCGCGCAGTTTCGCATCCTGCAGATTTACGCTGCGGCCGCCGACGCGCACCGTGCCGGTTAGCATCTGGAAATTCTGCTCGAGCACCATTTCATAGGCCTGCGGCTTGCCCGCCACGTTCAGCTGCCATTGCCACGGTCCGGTCACTCTGGCAGGCACCACCCAGAAATAAATCGTGCTCGTTCCCGAACCGCCGCCCGCGCCGTACTTGTCGTCCACCTCAAGGTTCGCCGACTCGTCCGCCGGCCAGTCGCCCATCGAGAAATCGTGCGATACGATGCGCGTGCCGGGTTTGAGTTCGAGTATTTTCGGCCGCAAGTCGAGATTTACGCGCGGCAGCAGATACATGGTGATCACGCTCGCGTCGGCGAGATCGGTCTCGAACAAATTGCGCTGCTGAAACGCCACGCGGTCGCTGACCCCGGCCTTCTCCGCGTTGGCCAGGCTTTCCTTGATGCGCACCGGATTCAGGTCCACGCCGAAACCGCGCGCGCCATATTTTTTGGCGGCCGTCACCACGATGCGTCCGTCGCCCGAGCCGAGATCGATCAGGTAATCCTGGGGCGTGACTTTCGCCATCTGCAACATGCGGTCGACCACCAGCTGCGGCGTCGGCACGTACGGAACGCTCGGCTCCGCCGCCGGCGCATTGATCATGGCCCCCGCGCCCGCGACGATCGCCGCCACGCGCAGGGCATGCCGCATCCAACGATTCATAGATCCTCCTGCTTAAACCATGTGATCTGCCGCCGCAAATCCACCCCGCATGCGGCTCGCGCCAGCGGATGAAGTCTGGTAAATTTGGCGCACGATCGATAGAACAACAAAACCGCGCTTGCGTCAGCGCAAACGCGCCGCCATTATACCCGACCGGTTAATCCCCACAGCATGCTGCAAGCGATCATTTTTATCACCGGCGGCGCGATACTGGCGCTCGAGCTGCTGGCATCGCGCATCCTGACGCCATACTTCGGCGTCAGTCTTTATATCTGGAGCGGCATCCTCTCGATCACCCTCGTGTCGCTCGCCGCGGGTTACTGGCAGGGGGGCCGGCTGGCGAACGGCAAACGGGGCCACGCGCCGCCACCCGAGAAACTGGCGTTTCTGTTCACGCTGATGCCGGCGATCGCGGCCATCGCCATCGTCGGCGCGTGCCTCGCCTACCCCTACCTTTTCTACCAGCTTGCACGGCTGGATCTGGTGTTGGGCGCATTCATCGCCTGCGGCGTGCTGCTGTGCGCGCCGTTATTCGCGACTTCCGCCATGAACCCGCTGCTCGTCGCGATTCTGCTGCGCCAGTCGAAAGCACGCGGCGATCTTGCCGATGCCGGCGCCGGGCGCGTTTTTTTCGTCAGCACGATCGGCTCGGTCGCCGGCGTCATCGTCACCGCGTTCGGCTTGATTCCGTATATGAGCAACTTTGCGGCGACGCTGGCCGTGGCGGTCGTTCTCGCCATACTGCCGCTGATCGTGCTATTTGGATCGTCGATCAGGATGGCCGCGCGCCAGCGACTCACCGCTACCGCGGGCGTCGCGCTTGCCGCAGCACTTGGGTTATTGATCGGCGCCAATGCCTATACGGGGCGCATGTGGCCGGCCAGTTACGTCGGCGCCGCATGGACGCTGGATGCGGTCTACCGCTCGTCGTTCGGCACCGTCAAGGTGCTCAAAAGCGGGCCGCGCGACGCACAAGCCTACACACGCATGTATTTTCAGGATGGCCTGGTGCAGAACATGGTCGGCGCCGACAACCGTTCGCTGTCGATGTACACCTACGCACTCGAAGCGCTGTCGTTCGCTTATCGTCCCGATTTCGGCAACGCGCTGGTGCTCGGTATCGGCGCGGGCATGGTGCCGATGCGCCTGGCGGGCCGCGGCATCGACGTCACGACCGTCGATATCGACTCCGCGTCGCTGCGCGCCGCACAGGAAATATTCGGCTTCGATCCGCGCAAAGCGCGCGCTCACCAGGCCGATGCGCGCACCTTTTTGCGTTCCTGCAACGGCGGCTACGACGTCGTGATCGTCGATCTCTTTCACGGCGACGGCGTGCCCGATTACCTGATCACGCGGGACTTCTTCCGCGACCTGAAACGCTGCCTCGGCGCGAGGGGCATCGCCGTATTCAATACCTTCGCGGATATCGATCAGCCGCGCGCCTACGCGCACTTCCTGACCACGCTGCAAAGCGAACTGCCCTTCGTTACGCTCTACCGTCCCGATTACGGTTTGTCCCAGCACATCAACAGCTTCGTCGTCGCGGGCAGCGCGCCCCTGCCGACGCCCGCCGGCGCCGATCTTGACTACGTGCCGACGCGGCACCGTGAGACGCTGTCGGTGATGCTGCGCAATCCGCTGCCCCTCGACCAGCAACTGCTCGCGCACGGCCGCGTAATCACTGACGCGAGCAACCCGGTGGCGATGGACTTCGCCGACAGCCAGTTGACCAATCGCCGCTATGTAATCGAAGCGCTGCCCGCGGCGTTTTTCGTGAACTGACGCCCGCTATTATCCGAGCAATCGCATTTCGACCTGAGACCGGTAGGGTGAGGCAACTTGTTGCCCGCGCGGATAGTAAACCTGGTGGGCAACAGGTTGCCCACCCTGACTTGATTGCGCGGTTAAATCTCGACCTGCGTGCCGAGTTCGATCACGCGATTGCTCGGCAGGTTGAAATACTCGACGACGCTGCCTGCATTGCGTGCCATCGCGGCAAACATGCGTTCGCGCCACTGCGCCATTCCGGTGCCGGGGGTGGAAATTATTGTTTCGCGGCTCAGGAAGAACGATGTGTCCATCATGTCGATGCCAAGGCCATGGATGGCGCACAGGGCAAGCGCCTGCGGCACGTTGGTCCGGTTCTTGAAGCCGAAGCGCATCTGCACCCGCCAGCACCCGTGCTTAAGCCGTTCGACCGCCACGCGTTCTTCGAATGGCACCCACGGCACGTCCTCGATTGCGACAGTGACAAACACAACGCGTTCGTGCAGCACCTTGTTGTGCTTCAGGTTGTGTAGCAGCGAGCGCGGAACCGCATCCGGATTGGCGACCATGAACACCGCAGTACCCGGCACGCGATGCAACGGATTCTCAAAGAGCGAATCGAGGAATGGCGCCAGCATGACCGCGGAACTCTTCAGGCTTGCCAGCAGAATTTCTCGCCCGCGCCGCCACGTCAGCATGAGAAACAGCATGGCCGCGCCGAGCGACAGCGGAAACCAGCCGCCGTCGCCGATCTTCAACAGGCTCGCCGAAAAGAATGCCGCGTCGACGGCGATGAAGAAGCCCGTCGCCAGCACGCACAGCCACGGGTTGTAGCCCCAGCCGAAACGCAGCACGAAGAAGGTCAGGAAAGTGGTGATCAGCATGGTGCCGGTCACCGCCACGCCATAGGCCGAGGCCAGGTTCGTCGAGGAACCGAAACCCATGACAGCGGCGACCACCGCGGCAAGCAGAATCCAGTTGACCGCCGGCAGATAGATCTGACCGCGCTCGGTGGCCGAAGTTTGCAGAATGTTCATGCGCGGCAGATAGCCGAGCTGGATCGCCTGCTTGGTGAGGGAATACGCGCCGGAGATAGTCGCCTGCGAAGCGATCACGGTGGCCGCCGTCGCAAGTCCGACCATGGGATACAGCGCCCAGCCCGGAAAAAGCAGATAGAACGGGTTTTCGATGCCCTTGGGGTTCACCATCAGCAACGCGCCCTGCCCGAAATAGTTGAGCGCGAGCGCGGGAAACACCAGCCCGAACCACGCCAACCGGATCGGGTTCTTGCCGAAGTGCCCCATGTCAGCGTAAAGCGCCTCGGCGCCCGTGAACGCGAGCAGCACCGCACCGAGCACTATGAATGACTTGAATCCGTGCTGCGTGACGAAAGCCATTCCGTGCAGGGGGTTCAGCGCGCGGATAATCTCGGGCGCCTGCAGGATGCCGTAGACGCCGACCACCGCGAGCACGGCGAACCAAACGATGACGATCGGGCCGAAGAGCATGCCGATCGCGGCGGTGCCGTGCCGCTGAAACCCAAAGAGGACGATCAGCACGGCGATCGAGATCGGCAACACGTATGGCTTAAGGGCCGTGGTTCCCACCTCGAGACCTTCCACTGCGGAGAGCACCGAGATCGCCGGCGTGAGAACTGCGTCGCCATAGAATAGCGCGACTCCGAACAGGCCGAGCAACGCGATGCGTGAACTCCAGCGCGGGTGATTGCGAACTGACGACAGCGCAAGCGCGAGCAGCGCCATGACGCCGCCCTCGCCTTTGTTGTTGGCGCGCATGATGAGCACGACATACTTGAGCGAAACGACTATCATCAGCGACCAGAAGATCGCCGAGATGCCGCCGATGACGGTGTCGGCGGTCAGCGCTATGCCATGTGCGGGATTGAAGGTCTCCTTGACCGCGTAGAGCGGGCTGGTGCCGATGTCACCGTAGACGACGCCCAATGCCGTGAGTG
>JAYWDM010000146.1:0-6828 GCA_043779885.1 Betaproteobacteria bacterium
CGTAACGTGGCGCGACGTGCCCGGTTTGCGCCGGTCGAGGTCAAGCTGGATGTCAGCCTCCGTAAGCGCGAGCCCGGGCGGACAGCCGTCGACCACGCAGCCGATCGCCGGCCCGTGGCTCTCGCCGAACGAAGTCACGCAAAACAATTTTCCGAGGGTGCTGCCGGACATGATGCGCCTGGTTCGACTCGATAAAACGGGTTATGAGTTTAACATAGCGATCACGCGCGGCCGGTGGCGCGCGCCCATCCCGGCTGCGCTTGCGAACGCCCGCCAGCACCAGCGCAACCCGCGAAGCACATAGCGCGTCCGGTCTTATGCCGGCATGGGCTTCCCGCCTTATCATCCCGCTCACTTCCAATCGCCCCGCAATGCCGCCACCATTTGCTGCAGCGCGGCCGGCGTCACTGCTTCAGGCGCCACGGTTTTACCAACCACCAGCTCAATTTTCCTGAACGGCGCAGCCTGCGACAGGCGCGTCATTGCCGCGCCGCTTTTGCGGCTGAAAAAACTGCCCCACAGTCCGCGCAATGCCAGCGGCACCACGGGCACGGGTGTGCGCTGAATAATGCGCGTGATGCCGGTGCGGAATGGATAAAGTTCGCCGGTGTCGGTAATGCGCCCCTCGGGAAAAATGCCGACGAGATCGCCGTTTTGCAGCGCCGCCGCGATTTCGTCGTAGGCCTTGTCGAGCAATTGCGGATTTTCCCTGGCCGGGGCGATCGGAATGGTCTTGCTGGTGCGAAACACGAAATTGAGCACTGGAATCCGGAATATATTGTGGTCCATCACGAAGCGGATGGGCCGGCGGCAGCCGGCGGCGATTATCAGTGCATCGACGAAGCTCACGTGATTGCACACGAGCACCGCGGGACCTTCTTGCGGAATGTTGTCGAGACCATCGATTTCCAGGCGGTAAATCGAGTGTATGAGCAGCCACACCAGAAACCGCATCAGGAATTCGGGCACCAGCGTGTAGATATAAAACGCGACGGCCGCGTTGAGCAGCGCCGTGACCAGAAAAAGCTGCGCAATGGTGAATCCGGCGCCCAGCAACCCGATCGCCATCGCTGCCGACACGACCATGAACAACGCGTTGAGAATGTTGTTGCCGGCGATAACGCGCGATTGATGGCTGCGTTCGGCGCGGCTTTGAATGAGCGCATAGAGCGGCACGATGTAAATGCCGCCGAACACGCCGATCATGGCGAGGTCGAACACGATGCGCCAGTGCGCCGGATGCGCCAGAAACCTGGCCGCGCCCATGCCGACTACCGGACTCGCGACAGGACTCGCGAAATACAGATCGAGCGCAAACAGGGTAAGTCCGATCGAACCGAAGGGCACCAGACCGATTTCGACTTTGTGGCCGGACAGGCGCTCGCACAGCAGGGAGCCGGTGCCGACGCCGATGGAAAATGTCATCAGCAGGAGCGTCACCACATGCTCGTTGCCGCCGAGCACGTCTTTGCTGTAATTCGGAAACTGCGACAAGAACATGGCGCCGTAAAACCAGAACCAGGAAATTCCCAGCACCGACAGAAAAACCGTCCGATTGGTCCGGATGAACCTGAAATTCGCCCACGTCCCGGTGAGCGGATTCCAGTTGATCCGCAAGCCGGGGGCCGCGGGCGGCGCGCGCGGAATCGAACGGCTGGCCAGGTAGCCCGCGCACGCGATTGCGATCGCCACTCCCGATACGAACAGGCTGCCGTGCGCCTGCGCGATCAGCACGCCGCCCAGCAGGGTGCCGAGCAGGATCGCGAGAAAAGTCCCCATTTCAACCAGCCCGTTGCCGCCGACCAGCTCCGTGACCTCAAGATACTGCGGCAACAGCGAATATTTGACCGGCCCGAAGACGGTGGAGTGCAGTCCGAGCAGAAACAACGCGCCGAGCAGCAGGGTCAGATCCTGCCGCAGAAAGCCGATGCTGCCCACCACCATGATGCCAATCTCGAACAACTTGACGTAGCGGATAATGCGCCACTTCGCGTACTTGTCGGCGAGCTGGCCGGCGGTCGCCGAGAACAGAAAAAACGGCAGGATAAACAGCGCGGCGCACAGGTTGACGAGCGTGTTACTCGACCATGTGGTCAGGCTCGCCGCGTGAAACGCGAGCAGTATGATCAACGCGTTCTTGTAGATGTTGTCGTTAAAAGCGCCGAGCAGCTGGGTGACGAAAAACGGCGCGAAGCGGCGTTCGCGCAGCAGCTGAAACTGGCTTTGGTCCTTAACCATCAGGTCGCCCCGTGCGGCCATGCCGCATGTCGGCGCGCCTCAGGCGCGCCGCTCGTTTTCTTTCAGGTTTCCGCGGTCACGCGCGCCGCCCGCGGAGCAACTCGATGCCCCACGCGACGCCAAAGCCGGTCGTATCCCCGGCCACCGCGCCCAGCCCGCCTTTGCAGCTGCTCGCGGACAGATCGACGTGTATCCATGGCGTGCTGCCAACGAAGCGCCCGAGAAAACGCGTCGCCAGGATATGGTCGGCCTCGCCTTCGAGCGAGCACTGCTTGACGTCGGCGATCTTGCTGTCGAGCGCGCTGTCGTAATCGTCGTCCTGCGGGAACGCGCACACGCGCTCGCCCGCCACGCGACCGGCCGCCACGGCCTGCGCGGCCAGTTCGTCGCTCGTCGCGAATATGCCGCTGTAGCGGTCGCCCAACGCGACATGCATGCTCCCCGTCAAAGTCGCGAAATCGACGATGAGCCGCGGTTTACGGCGTGCGGCCAGCGTCAACGTATCGGCGAGCACCATGCGCCCCTCGGCGTCCGTGTGCATGACCTCGATGGTGGTGCCATTGAGTGCGCGCACGATCTCGTTCTGGTGGTAGGCGCGCGGGCCGATGTCGTTGCGCGCGATCGCGAGCCAGCAGTCGATATTGACGGGCAGCCGCATGCGCGTAGCCGCGAGCAGTATGCCCAGCGCGACCGCAGACCCGTTCATGTCTTCGTGCATCGTGTACATGTAACGTGCCGACTTTAGATTGTGCCCGCCGGTATCGAAGCAGATACCCTTGCCGACCAGCGCAACGCTTTTCCCGGCGCGCGGATGCGCGTAAGTCAGATGCACTATCGCCGCGTCACGCGCGTCGCTGCCCTGTGCCACCGCGCAAAATGCGCCGGCGCCCATTTTCTTGAGCCGCCGGTAGTCGTATTCCTCGCGTTGCCAGCCGTGCTGCCGCGCAAGCAGTTTGATGCGGTTGCGATACGTCGCCGGCGAGAGCTCGTTCGGCGGCAATTGCGTGAGTTCACGGCACAGCAGATTGCCTTCCGCCTGCGCGCGCAAAGCGGCAAACCCGTCCTTGTCGCGACAGCCATACAAATGGATTGCCTTGAGCGGCTTGCGCGCGGTCTTCTTCTTGCGTTCGGGTTGCGGCATTCCATTCACCCACGCGCAATACACCGCCAGTTGCGCCGCGCGCTTGCGCTGCGCGACGTCTCCGGTGACGACAACGGCTATCGCAGCCGGGTTCTCGGCCAGCAGAGGCTGCAAGGCGCTCTTCACCGCCGCCTGCGCTTCAAACGTGGATTTGGTTGCATCGAGCATCATCCAGCTGGCGAGCGCGCCGCCGTCAAGATTGCCGGTTACGGCGGTCTTCGCGAGTTCGCCGGCCTGCATGCGGCGGCGCGCGATGATCTGCGCGAGGACGTCACCGCCGGGCCAGGCGCGGGACAACGTCTTCGCCGGCGGCAGCACAATAAGAACGTGCGTATGTTTGCGTAACGCGGCGGCGCCTGGCGCACTTGCATGCTGGATGAGTCTGGCTGGCACGAATTTCCTATGGCTCAATGGGCGTGCCGATTATAATCGCTTCATGCGATGCGCCCCGGCAATAACCGAGATCAGGTCAGGCCGCTTTGCGGCGGCAGTGGCGCTCCTCGCCGCGTCATCGCTCGTCGCTGCCGAGGAGATCGTAACGCTTAAAACGCGCGAGGCGGTCACGCAAACATTCCTGCTGAGCGTGCCGGCGAATGACCCCGCCGCCGTTGCCGTCCTGTTCCCGGGCGCCTACGGCAACATCCGGCTGCGCACGGAGGATGGCCAGATCAAATTCGGTGCGGGCAACTTTCTCGTGCGGTCACGGAATCTCTACGTCGATGGCGGTGTCGCAACGGCAGTCGTCGATACCCCCTCAGACCAGCCGCAGGGTATGGAGGATTATTTCCGGCTCGGCGACAAGCACGCCGCCGATGTCGCAGCGGTGGTTGCCGAATTGAAAAAACGCTACGCGAATGCGCCGGTATTTCTCGTCGGCACCAGCCGCGGCACGGTATCCGCCGCCGCCGCGGGGCACGCTCTGGCCGACCGCGTTGCCGGAGTCGTGCTCACTTCGACGCTATTCATCGCGGCACGCTCGGGTCCCGGTTTGAGCGGATTCGATTTCACGGCGATCAAAGCGCCCGTGCTTTTCGTGCATAACATCGATGACGGCTGCAGGTTCACGCCGTACGGCAGCGCCAGGTCACTGGGCGGGCGGTTTCCGCTGATCACGGTGCACGGCGGTGACGCGCCGCGCTCCGATTCCTGCGAAGCGTTCAGTTATCACGGCTACCTCGGCAAGGAGCGCGAAACGGTCGAAGCCGTTGTCGACTGGATGCTCAGGAAGCCCTATCCGGCTAATATCCACTAAAATCCGCGATGTCCGGCATCCCGGATTTTCCGCGATCCTTCCCCGATCAAAAAATGCGCCAATATCTCGATCTCATGCAGCACGTGCTCGCCAACGGCACGAAAAAAAGCGACCGCACCGGCACCGGCACGCTCTCCGTGTTCGGCGCGCAACTGCGCTTCGATCTCAATGCGGGCTTCCCGTTGCTCACGACCAAGAAGGTCCACCTGAAGTCGATCATCCACGAGTTGCTGTGGTTTCTCAAGGGCGAAACCAATACCCGGTATCTGCGCGAAAACGGCGTCACCATCTGGGACGAGTGGGCAGACGCCGCAGGCAATCTGGGCCCCGTCTACGGCTACCAGTGGCGCTCGTGGCCCGCGCCCGACGGACGTCACATCGACCAGATCGCGCAGACGCTCGAACTCATCAGGGAAAATCCCGATTCACGCCGCATGATCGTCTCGGCATGGAACGTCGCCGATCTGGACAAGATGGCGCTGATGCCATGCCACGCATTTTTCCAGTTCTATGTCGCCGGCGGCAGGCTTTCGTGCCAGCTCTATCAGCGCAGCGCGGACATTTTCCTCGGCGTGCCGTTCAACATCGCCTCGTACGCGCTGCTGACGATGATGATTGCGCAGGTGTGCGGGCTGAAGGTCGGTGATTTCGTGCACACGTTCGGCGATACGCATCTCTACCTGAACCATCTCGACCAGGCGCGCGAACAGCTTGCGCGCGCGCCGCGCGCGCTGCCCGCCATGCGGATCAATCCCGCGGTGAAGGGGCTGTTCGATTTCAAATACGCGGACTTCACGCTCGAAAACTACGACCCGCATCCGGCGATCAAGGCGCCGATCGCCGTGTAGCGGGTGATGAGTAATGAGTGATGAATCATGAGCGATGCGCAACGTACCGGGGACAGGACTCCCTCACCGCCCATTACCCATCACCCATCACGGGTCTCAATCATTGCGGCCATGGCGAAAAACCGCGTGATCGGCGCCAACAACGCGATCCCCTGGCACCTGCCCGGCGAACTGAAAATGTTCAAGACGATCACCATGGGGCATCACATCGTCATGGGCCGGAACACGTGGGAATCCATCGGGCGGCTGCTGCCGGGACGCACTACCGTGGTCGTCACGCGGCAGCCTGACTACCGGATTGCGGGCGCGATCGTCGCTGCAACGCTCGATGGCGCCATCGCGGCCTGCCGGGATGACGATGAGATTTTCATCATCGGCGGCGCGCAGCTGTACGCCGCCGCGCTGCCGCGCACCGACCGCATCTATCTCACCGAAGTCGATGCCGAGGTCGAGGGCGATACCTGCATGCCGGCCGTGGACCTTGCGCAATGGCATGCGCATTCGATCGAGGCGCACGCGGCCGACGGCAAAAATCCCTATGGCTACACACTGACGGTATACGACCGCAATCCGGTGCCATCCCCATGCGTACATCCCTGACCATCTTCGCCGCACTGGCGCTCGCATTGATGTGCGGTATTGCGATACCGCAGGACAATATCTCCATCAATGACCTCAAGATCCGCGCCGACGCGGGCGACAAGACGGCGACCCGCCAGCTCGCCGAGGCTTACTATGTCGGCAAAGGCGTCGAACAGGACTTCAAGCTCGCCGCGCATTGGTACGAAAAACTCGCCAGGCTGGGCGACGTGCGCGCGCAGACTTCTCTGGGGCTCATGTATGCGCGCGGCTATGGTGTCGAGAAAAATATGCCGTTGGCGCTGAAGTGGCTGAATTATGCGGCCATACAGCGCGACCCGGGCGCGCAATACAGCCTGAGCACGCTGTATTTCATGGGCGATGGCATCCCGCAAAACTTTACCGAGTCCGCGCGCCTGCGGAAAGAGGCTGCCACGCGCGGCCACGTGCAGGCGCAGGCCGATCTTGGCAGGATGTATTTCGAAGGCAAAGGCGTCGAGAAAGACCTGCGCCAGGCCTACTACTGGCTCGCGATCGCCGCGCAGCAGGGTGACGACACGGCGCAGGACGAGATGAAGAAAATCGCCGCGGGCATGTCCGCAACGCAGATTATCGAAGCGGAAAACCAGGCCAGGGAGTGGATGAACAAAGCCAAGAAGGTATGGAAGTAGGCAATACAAGTTTCTGCATGAGCCGCAACCGGCATCCGGCTATTGAGCGTTACGGAACTGGCGACGCTGCGCGCCCTCATCCCCACCCTTCTCCCCGGG
>JAYWDM010000147.1:0-6809 GCA_043779885.1 Betaproteobacteria bacterium
GAAGAAGGAGCTGAAAATCTTCACGCGCGAGGAAGGCGGCTACCACCACTGCCAGGTCGACAACATCAGCATCGGCTCGGCGTACATGTGGGACTGGGCGGCCGAGGTGCTTGGAGCGCGGCGCTGAATGCGCATGTCGCGCACATCAGTGCCGGCAGGAGTCGCTCGAACTTTCGAACGGTGTTTGTTTTGAGCGAACACAACCGGCTGCTCTCGACCCGCAAGAGACAACCGGGTTTCTCCATAGCTGCCACTGCGGCTTGCCAGATTTACGCTTGCCACGTTCCGGCAGCATATCGACTTAGCGTAGGATGGGTCGAGCCCAGCGATACCCATCATAGACACAGCGTGACAACCGATGGGTTTCGTCCCTCAACCCATCCTACTTTGCCGGGCTTACATCGAACAACTGTAGTTGACGCACGGGAAATGTAACCGGGGGAGTCGGCTGTTGGCCGATTCCAGCAATTGGCTGATGGGTCGCAATTCGTGACAAAGCGGACTCCCGGGCACCCTCAATTATTTTGTCGGCGCCGATCAGGAGTGACTGCGGAATCGTGAGGCTCAAGTCAAGCATGGATGGCTTGCGCCACCAATCGCACGCCCAAGGCCGCACACACTCGGCTTATCGTCTCAAAGCGCGGCTGGGCATCAGGTCGCAGTGCTTTATATAAGGCTTCGCGGGTAAGCCCGGATGCCTTTGCAATTTCGCTCATACCGCGCGCGCGGGCGATGTCGCCAAGCGCTGCTGCCAGCAAGGCCGGATCATTCGCCTCCAGAATGTCTGTCAGATAGGCGGCAATCGCTGCCTCGTTGTCGAGATACCGCGCTGCATCGAACTCCGGCAGGTCCGCCACCTTCAGACGTTGAATCATGGTCATCTCCTTCAATTAACTCAGGCGTGAAGCCAAGACTTTGGCGCGCTTGATATCGGCCTTTTGGGTACGTATTGACCCGCCAGCGAGCAACACGATCAACTGATTGCTGCGCCGAACAAATAAACGCGCCAGCCTGCGCCCACATGAATACGTAGCTCCGACACGCCACCGCCAACCGGCGCTACGTCACCCATTAAGCCGAGAGCCAGACGCTTGATGCGCGCGACCACCACGCCACGCATCGACGCATCAGACAGGCCGTCAAGCCATTCGGTGAATCCGGGTAACGGCCTTATAGAAAGCACCCTCAAAATGTAATCGAACGATTACATGATGTCAAGAACAACTTACAGGAGTCCATCATGCCCGAAGAGCAGCAACCGCTTCCTGCGCTCCGCCCCAAACAAAAAGGGCGACGCGGAAAACCGCATCGCCCCCAATCAAATCAAATTTTTCGCTGGCTCAGCACGCGGCCGCGCAATTTCCATCGCCGTCGAATTCCATCGTCCTGCCGCTGAGCGGAACGAGCACCGGCACCTTGACGGCTTTGATGAACGTCTCGGTCTTGCTCCCCGGTCGCACTTTGCCGCCGACGGTCCCGACTTCATTCGCGTGCGATGCGATCACCGAATTGGGCCTGACGAGGTCGTTGATCACATACGCGGCTTCCTTCGGGCCCGTGGTGAAGCCGTCGCCGATGTTCATGACCGCGAGCTTGGCCCTGTAATAGCCGCGCACGACCTTGTCCTGCGCGGCCGTGATGCCCGTGTCGCCGGAGAGATACACCACAAGGCCGTTGCTGAACTGAAGCACATAGCCCGTTGCCTCGCCGACATAGCCGGCGATTCCCGCGGCACTCATGCCCTTGCCCAGCTCGCCGCCGATGTAGGCGGGATCAAGTCCGTTGCTGTGTATCGCCGGTACCGTCGCGATCGTCACGCCGCCGACCTTAACGCTGCCGCCGAAGCGCGCCAGGATCGAATTCGCAGGGTCGCCGCCATTCGCCTTGAGCTTGTTCGCAAAGAAGGGCGGCATTTCGCTGCCCGTCACGATCTTCGCCTTCTTGGCGAGCGCGATGTTCACCGAATTCGAATTCGGCAGCGCCGACACCGATACGTCGGGCTTGTCGCAGTTGCCCGAATTGGGCGCCTGGTTGTGTGCATTGCCGAGGTGGTCGCCGTGCATGTGGCTGACGAGGACGATGTCGATCCTGCCCAGACGCGGGTCGCTTGCACCGGCAACGGTACGGCCGGCATCGTAGAGTATGCGCGTGCCGTTCGGATCCTCGAAAATCAGGGCCCGGTCCTGCGGGCAAAACTCGCCCTCCTGCCCGCCGAGCGGCGTAACTTTTACATTCGCTGCCACGACTGACTGCGCGATCATTGCGGCCATGCAGCCGAGGGCGGCTTTCCATACAAACGATTTGCAATTCATTTGACCTCCTCCATGCGGATTTTAGGAATATGCAAGGTTAGAACGAATGGCACTTACTTAAGCCCTTGCCCCCACCCCCGCCCTCCCCCGCGCATTTCATGCGCAAGGGAGGGAGCCAAAGTGCGGAGCTTTTTCCCATGGTCCCTTCCCCTGCGACAGCGGGGGAAGGACGGGATGGGGGCAAGAATGCTCGGGCAGAAGTCACGCGCAACCCTTAAGTAAGGCCATTCGGGATTAGAACCGTAACACGGTTTTTAAGCGATGTATCGTCGAGCCGCCGGCTGTTCGGCCGGGAGGTGATTGCACGCTTGCGCGCACGGGAACCGCGCCGCCGGACGCACCGCCTAATCGACCTTCGCACCCGACGCTTTCACGACCTTGCCCCAGCGCGCGTAGTCCTCGCGGATCTGCTTGTCGAAAGCCTCGGGCGTCGTGGGCGACGCATTCATGCCGAGGCCCTGCAGGCGTTGCAGCACGTCGGCCGACGCCAGCGCGCGGTTGATTCCCGCGTTGAGCGCAGCGACGGTCGCGCGCGGCGTGGCGGCGGGCGCCAGCACGCCATACCACTCGGTTACGGCAAGTTCCGGATAGCCGGACTCCGCCGCCGCCGGCACGTCCGGCAAGGCGTCGATGCGTTTCACGCCAAGCACGCCCAGCGCGCGCAGCTTGCCGGCTTTTACATGCGGCACGATCGAAGTCGGATTGGACACCATCAGGTTGACGTTGCCCGCGAGCAGATCGAGCACCGCGGGCCCGGCGCCTTTGTACGGGATATGCATTATGTCGGTGCCGGTCGTCAGCTTGAAGAGTTCGCCCGCAAGCTGCTGTCCCGAGGCGCTCGAGGCAAAGGTCAGCTTGCCGGGATTTTGTTTCGCATATGCCGCGAGCTCCTTGAACGAATGGAACGGCATCGACGGATGCGCGGTCATGATCATGGGCTGTTCGGTCAGCCGCGCAACGGCTGCAAAATCGCGCAGCGTGTCGTAGCCGGGATTGCTGTACATATGCGGGTTCACCGCGATCGGCCCGGTGAAACCGAACGTGATCGTGTAACCGTCCGGCGCCGCCTTGGCGCCGATGGCGGTGCCCAGCCCGCCCTGCGCACCACCGCGATTGTCGATGATGATCAACTGGCCCCACATCTCCGACAATTTCGCACCGACGATGCGGCCAACGGCGTCGGTGCCGCCGCCTGGCGGTGCCGGCACGATCCAGCGTATGGGGCGGGCAGGAAACGCGTTCGATGCAACCGGCGCCTGCGCGATCAACACGGCGGCCGCGGCCGGCTCGCGGACGTTCGCATCCCGGAGGGAGCCCTGCTCACTGCTCGCGTCCAGCCCGCCCGGCGGTGCCGGCACGATCCAGCGTATGGGCCGCGCGGGAAAATTTTCGGCCGCCCAACCCGGCAGCGCGGACCATGCAGTAACGAGAACCAGCGTTTTCAACAAATACTGCATGAAATTTTTTCTCCTCGATGAACAATGCATGGTGTTGCGCCGCTTACAGCATCTCTCTTACGTCGACGAAGCGACCGGCGATCGCCGCTGCCGCCGCCATCGCCGGACTGACAAGGTGGGTTCTGCCGCCGGGGCCCTGGCGCCCCTCGAAGTTGCGGTTCGACGTCGCCGCGCAACGCTCGCCGGCGGAAAGCCTGTCCGCGTTGATGCCGACGCACATCGAGCAACCCGGCTGCCGCCATTCGAATCCCGCTTCGATGAACACGCGGTCGAGACCTTCCTGCTCCGCCTGTACTTTGACCAGCCCCGAACCCGGCACGACCAGCGCCTGCTTCACGTTAAGCGCTACTTTGCGGCCGCGTATGATGCCTGCCGCCGCGCGCAAATCCTCGATGCGCGAATTGGTGCAGGAACCGATGAACACCTTGTCGATCGCAATCGCGGTCATCGGCGTGTTCGGCGCGAGCCCCATGTAGCGCAACGCATGTTCCATCCACGTGCGGCGCACCGGATCGCGTTCCGCCGCCGGATCGGGCACCGCCTGATCGATAGATACCACGAGTTCCGGCGAAGTGCCCCACGTTACCTGCGGCGCAATGTCGCCGGCATTCAATTCGACCGTGCGATCGAAGCGCGCACCGCTGTCACTGTGCAGTTCCCGCCAATTCCCGACCGCGCGCTCCCACATTTCCGCCTTCGGCGCCAGCGGCCGGCCGCGCACGTATTCGATGGTGGTGTCGTCAACGGCAACCATGCCGGCGCGCGCGCCCGCCTCGATCGACATATTGCACAGCGTCATGCGCGCTTCCATGCTCATCGCGGCGATCGTGCCGCCCGCGAATTCGACCACGTGCCCGCTGCCGCCCGCGGTGCCTATCCTGCCGATCAGCGCCAGCGCGAGGTCCTTGGCCGTCACGCCCGCGGACAAACTGCCATCCACTCGCACCTGCATCGCTTTATGTTTCCTCATCACCAGGCATTGGGTCGCGAGTACCGACTCGACTTCACTGGTGCCGATGCCGAATGCAAGCGTGCCAAGCGCGCCATGCGTCGTGGTATGCGAGTCACCGCAGCCGATGGTCATGCCCGGCAGCGTCGCGCCGAGTTCCGGTCCGATCACGTGCGCGATGCCCTGCCGGGCGTCACGAAACGGATAGTAGTGCGCGGCGCCGAACGCCTTGACGTTGGCGTCCAGCGTGTCCACCTGCAATTGCGAAACCGGGTCGCTGATGCCTTTATCCCAGTCGGTGGTCGGCGTGTTGTGATCGGCCGTGGCAACGATGGAGCCCGGCCGCCAGACTTTGCGTCCGGCGAGACGCAACCCTTCATACGCCTGCGCGCTGGTAACCTCGATCACGAAATGACGGTCGATGTACACGACCGCGTTGCCGTCCGCGTCTTCATGCACGCAATGGCTGTCCCACAACTTGTCGTACAGGGTTTTCGCGGCCATATCGTTCAGCGTTTTTTGCGGGCGGCCTTGCCTTTGACCTCAACGCCCGCCCACGGCTCGAGGTAAGTAATCAGCGCCGTCATGTCGCGCTTGCCGCCGCCCTGTGCGTAGGCGAACTGCCAGAGCTGGCGCGCCGCACTCCCCACCAGCATCGGCAGTCCCATCGCCTGACACTCGTCGATCGCGAGCCCGATATCTTTGCACGCGCCCGCGATCGGAAATCCGAAATCGAAGGTGCGCGGCAGCACCGCGTTCGGGATTTTGTCCATGGTTGCGCTGTTGCGCCCGCTGCCGGCATTGAGCACCGCCACCATCATGTCGGCGTCGAGCCCGGCCTTGGCGCCCGCCACGAACGCTTCACAAGTGACCGCGAGCGCCGTCGTCGAGAGCATGTTGTTGAGCAGCTTCATGATCTGGCCCTGTCCCGCGCGCCCGCCGACGACGAACACTTTGCCGAATACGTCCAGCAGATCGCGTACGCCCGCAACCGCGCGCGGCGTGCCCGCGACCATCACCGCCAGAGTACCTTTGGCGGCACCCGCGGCGCCACCCGAGATCGGCGCATCGACGGTGTCTATGCGCCGCACCGCGAGCGCTTGCGCGATTTCCTTCTCTACGATCGAGCCGGTAGTGGACAAGTCGACGAATACCTTCACGGCCCGGCCGCGAATCACGCCGTCGTCGCCAAGCGCGACCGCGCGCACGATTTGCGGCGTGGGCAGGCTCACCAGCACCGTCTGCGCCCGGTCTGCGACCTCGCGCGGACTCTTCGCCGCGCGCGCGCCGAGTTTGGTGAGCCGCTTGATCGCAGCGGGGTTGGCGTCATGCACGATCAACTGGAACCCGCGTTCGAGCAAACGCTTCGCCATCGGCCCGCCCATCACGCCAACGCCGATAAAACCCACCAACCTCGCTTGCGCCATCGCACTTATCCTTCGCTTTTTTGATATCACCGTCGCCGCCACGGAGGCGTTCGACTATAACACTTTGCCGCGCTGAATCACTCCGCGCCGTCTCGTGCCGCGCTTGGCCCGGCTATGGGGCCCGCCACCCATCGCCGCTTTCTATATCACCGCCACGCACTGGATTTCGATCACGCTGCCGGGCCGTGCAAAGTTGGAGACGGTAACGAGCGCGCTGCCCGGGTACTGGCCGTTGCTGAAGAACTCGTTGCGGATTTCTACGAAGCGATCGCCGTTGCGCGGATCGTTGATGAACACCGTCATGGTCACGACGTTCTCAAGCGAACCGCCGGCGCGCTCAAGCGTGCGATTGATCAGCGCGAAGACGGTCCGCGCCTGAGGCTCGAATTGGCCGCTGATGTCCCTGCCTTCAAGGTCGGTGAGCGTGGTCTGCCCCGCCAGCCACGCGATCCTGCCGCCCTGCGTAATTACCGCCGGGCAGAAACTGCGGCTCTTCTGCCACTCGGTGCCTTCGAGGCGTTCGATCACGGCGGGTTTCGGTTCGCTATCCGGCATCGCGACTCCTCATGGTTGGTTCTCAATATTATGCCCGACGCCTAAACGGCGCCGGTGTTGTTTTCGCCGCCCAAGTCTGCCGTCAATGACGTATGCGGGCATAATGGCC
>JAYWDM010000148.1:0-6807 GCA_043779885.1 Betaproteobacteria bacterium
GGGAATGGATTATTGCGGGCGGGTATTCCCGGAATGCGCTGCGCTCCTTCCGGGCTACGTGATGCTATTTTTTAGCGCCAGCGCCGAGCGCACGCGCTCGACGCCGTAATCGCGCTCGGCGGCTTCGCGCGTAACCTTGCCGTTGCGCAAATCGGCGGCAATCGCGTCAAGGGAGCGCTCCGACGGTAAGCCATAACCGCCGGCGCCGGGAGTCTCGATACGCATCGCATCGCCAACATTCATTTCGACGCGCGCGACTTTTGAAAACAACTCCTGCGCATCGGGCCGGCCGTAATTACGGATGAGCTTCGCGCGGCGGCCGTCGAGCCCGCCGAACACGCCGCTCGGCACCCCGACCGTGTGGCTGTCGGAGCGCACCGAGAAGATCGTGCCCGGCACGACGGCGCGGATCTGGCGCGCAATGCCGAGCCCGCCGCGGTATCTGCCGGCGCCGCCCGAATCCTCGACCAGCGCGTACTCGTCGACCCGCAGCGGATATTCGTTTTCAAGCGCTTCCGCCGGCAGGTTGGACGTATTGGTCATGTGCACGTGCACCGCGTCCATGCCGTCGGCATCGCAGCGCGCACCGCTGCCGCCGCCGAGCGTTTCGAGGTAAACGTAATCACCCGGCCGGCGCGTGAGCGCGCCGGAATAGACAATGGCCGGCACCACGTCGTTGCCCGACGCCATCACGCGCGCGGGCGGCAGGAGGCCCCTGAACGCGCCGAAGATCGCGCCGGCGACCTTCTGGCAGGTGATCGAGCGCGCGCCGACCGGCGCCGGCGGATTCGGGTTGACGATGCAACCCGGCGGTGCGCTGATGCTGACCGCGTCGAAGAGCCCCGCGTTCGGCAGCAGCTCCGGATCGAGCAGCGCCTTGATCGAATAATAGACACACGCGTGCAGCGCGTTGGTCGGCACGTTCATGGCGCCGCGCGCCTCTTTGCCCGAACCGCTGAAATCGAGGCTCAGGCCGTCGCCCGATACGCGCACGGTGACCGCGATCGGCACCGGGTCGCCGCCCATGCCGTCGTCGTCGAGATATTCGGTAAAGCGGTATTCGCCCGCCTTCAATTCCGCAATGCGATTGCGGATGCGGCGGCGCGTGTAGGCGATAATGTCCTCGATCGCCTGGCGCACCGCCGCGATGCCCATTTGCGCGACCAATTCCCGCGCGGCCTGCGCGCCGCGCCCGTTGGTCGCGACCTGCACGCGCAGGTCGAGCGCGCGCTCCTCGGGGTCGCGCGTGTTGTGCGCGATCAGATTCATCGTTTCGGTATCGAGCACGCCCGCGCGCACGATGCGCACGACGGGCAGGCGTATGCCCTCCTCGAAGATCGAGCGCGAGCCGCCCGCGATCGAGCCCGGCACGGCGCCGCCGACATCCGCGTGATGGCCGACGTTGGCGGCGAAGAATTCGACCTTGCCGTCGATAAACACGGGCGTCACGCAACTGATATCCGGCAGATGCGTGCCGTTCGCCAGATAAGGATCGTTGCACAGGAACACGTCGCCGTCCCGGATTTTTTCGACCGGGCACGCCTTGAGCACCGCGGCGACGCCGCCATTGAGCGAACCGAGATGCAGCGGGATCTGCGTGCCCTGCGCGATCAGCCGGCCGCGCCCGTCAAACAGCCCGACCGAACAGTCGCGCCGCTCCTTGATGTTGGTCGAGAAACTCGAGCGCACCAGCGTGTTGTTCATGTCCTCGGTGATCGACAGGAGCCGGTTGCTGAAGACTTCCATCGCAATCGGGTCGAAAATCTTCGGTTCGTGCACAGGCTCGTTCATGCGTTGCGGCTCAGGTTGATGATGATGTTGCCGATGCGATCGACGCTTGCGCTCTGCCCCGGCGCGAGCAGCACGGTCGAGCTCATTTCCTCGATCAGCGCCGGCCCGGCGAGGCTCACCCCGGCGGGCAAATTCGCGCGCGCGTGCACCGGCGTGTCGAGCCAGCCGTGGCGGGCGCCGAAATAAATCTCGCGCGAGCCTGTCACCGCGGGCGCCGCATCGGCCCTGGTCGCGATTTCGCGCAGCGGCGCCTTGGCGACGGCGCCGACCGCCTGCAGGCGGCAATTGACTATTTCGACCGCGCGTCCCGGCACGTCGTAGCCGTATTCGCGCTGGTGGGATGCGGCAAATTCGGCGAGGAACCCCGCCATGCCGTCCGCGGCGACGCCCGGCATGGCAACCATCACCTCGAAATTCTGCCCCTGGTAGCGCGCGTCGATGTGATAGCGGAACGATTGTTCCGGCGGCGGCACGCGCTCGCGCCCGAGCCACGCGCGCGCTTCGGCCTCCATTTCGGCAAACAGTGCGCACACGTGCCGCCAGCTTTCGGCTGTCACTGCGGCGATTTCGCTGCGCACGAAATCGAAGCTGATGTCGGTCAGCAGCATGCCGCGCGCGCACAGCGTGCCGGGTTCCTGCGGCACGATCACGGTCGCGATGCCGCATTCGGCCGCGACGTCGATCGCGTGCAGCGGTCCCGCGCCGCCGTACGCGAACAATGCAAACTGCGACAAATCGTAGCCGCGCTCGGTCGATACCGAGCGGATCGCGCGGCTCATGTTGGCGTTCGCGATGCGGATGACGCCTTCCGCCGCCGCCTCAATCGCGAGTCCGAGCGGCCGCGCAACTTTTCTTTCTATCACGTCACGCGCCGCCGCCTCGTCGACCTTGAGCCGCCCGCCGAGCAGCGCGACCGGATTGAGCCGGTGCAGGCTGATCTGCGCGTCGGTGATCGTGGGCTCGTCGCCGCCGCGCGCGTACGCCGCCGGACCGGGGTCGGCGCCCGCGCTTTTCGGCCCGACCTTGAGCGCGCCCGCATCGTCCATCCACGCGATGCTGCCGCCGCCGGCGCCGATCACGTGGATATCGATCATCGGCGTCTTGACCGGATAATCGGCGACCAGACGGCTCGAACTGAAAAGCGGCTTGCCGCGATAAATGAGCGACACGTCGGTGCTGGTGCCGCCGACGTCGAAAGTGACGAGGTTCCCGAAACCGGCGACGCGGCCGATTTCGGCCGCACCGACCACGCCTGCCGCGGGTCCCGACAAGCAGGTGCGCACCGGGTACGCGCGCACCGCGCGCATCGACATCAAGCCGCCATTGGAATGCATCGTGAACGGTTCGACATTGATGCCGAGGTCTTTGACGCGAGTCATGAAGCTTGCGAGGTAAGTCTGCATGCGCGGCCCGACCGCGGCATTGAGAAGCGTCGTCGACCAGCGCTCGTATTCGCGGAATTCCGGCAGCACTTCGCTCGACACGCTGACGTAGGCGTCGGGCAGCACGCGCTCGACCACGCGGCGCGCCGCCTGCTCGTGCGCCGGGTTGCGATAGGAATGCAGAAAGCACACGGCGACGGACTCGACACCGGCGGATTTTAGCCGGCCCGCCGCGGCTTCGACTTCATTCTCGTCGAGCGCCGCTATCACCTCGCCGTGCGCGTCGACACGCTCGCCAATTTCAAACCGGTGCTCGCGCGCCGCCAGCGGCGGCGGCTTCACCACTGTGTAGTCAAATAGATGCGGCCGCACCTGGCGACCGATTTCGATCACGTCGCGAAAGCCCTTGGTGGTGATCAGCCCGGTGACAGCGCCGCGCCGCTCGATTACGAGGTTGGTCGCCACCGTTGTGCCGTGGCCGATATGGCCGACCTGCGCCGGCGCAATTGAATGCTCCCTGAGCAGGTCGGCGATGCCCTGCTCGATCGCCTGCGACGGGTCGCGCGGCGTGGAAGCCACTTTGTGGAAGCTGACCGCGCCGTCTTTCTCGCTCAGCAGCGTGAAGTCCGTGAACGTGCCGCCAACGTCGATGCCGATTCGATACACGGGAGCGATTACTCGGGCTTGATGCCGGCGTCCTGGATCACCTTGCGCCACTTGATGATTTCGCTGCCTACCCGCGCGGAGAATACGGCAGGACTGCTTGCCACGATATCCACGCCCTGGCCCGCGAGCAGTGCGCGCATGCCGGGTGTGCCAAGTACGCGCGCGGTGTCCTCGCTCACCTTGCGGATGACGTCGGGCGGCGCGCCGGCCGGCGCGAACAAACCGAACCAGACTATCGCTTCAAAACCCGGATAGCCCGACTCGGCGACGGTCGGCACCTGCGGCGCGGTCGGCGAGCGTTGCAGGCTGCTCACCGCGAGCGTGCGCAGCTTGCCCGCCTGCACGTGCGGCAGCGAAGTCATGATGACATCGAACATCAGCGACAAATGGCCGCCCAGCAATTCGATCAGCGCCGGGCCGGTGCCCTTGTAGGGCACGTGCACCATCTTGATTTTGGCCACCGACTGGAAAAGCTCCATCGCCATGTGCGAGGTGCTGCCCGTCCCGGCGGTGCCGAAATTCAACTCGTTCGGGTGCGTCCTGGCGAGAGCGATGAGTTCCTTCAGCGATTTCGCCGGGATCGAGGGATGCACGGAGAGCATCTGCGGAATGGTCGCGATCTCGGTGATCGCCGCGAAATCGCGCTGCGGGTCGAATGGCAGCTTCGCGTACAGCGATGCCGCCACCGCGTTGGTCGTATTCGTTCCCAGCAGCAGCGTGTAGCCGTCCGCCGCTGATTTGGCCACGTAATCGGATCCGACGATGCCGCCGCCGCCCGCGCGATTGTCGACGATCACCGGCTGCTTCCATGCTTCGTTCAACCGTTGCGCGACGTTGCGCGCCAGGAGATCGGTCGAACCGCCGGCCGCGAATGCCACGACGATGCGCACCGTCCTGGCGGGATAAGCATCCGCGGCAACGGCCGCGCCGCACGCGGCAAGCGATGTCACGATAGCCGCAATCAGGCGCAAGAAAAGGTTGAGCCATAATGGCACTACCTTTGTTGCTTGCCCCCACCCCAGCCCTCCCCCGCGCATTTCATGCGCAGGGGAGGGAGCAAACTGCACGCGTTGTCCTACGGTCCCTTCCCCTGCAACAGCGGGGGAAGGACAGGATGGGGGCAAAATGCGTGAGCAAAGCGAGGCCGCAACGCTAAAGTAGTGCCATTGGTGCATGGCCGTTCCTTCCGGTCTATAGGTCAGCTACATGGGTGATCCGCGGCACCGACGATAGCATCCGACTCCGGCAGGGTCAACGCGACGGGGCTCAGCCGGCGACGTTGAGAAAACGCTCGATCAGCTTTCGCTTGTCTGCGCAGCGCGGCTCATCCCAGCAGGAGCCATAGTACTTGACGAGCCTGCCCCCGCTGTAAATCCTGATCGCGAAGGGCTTCTTCATGAGGACCGTGTGCACGTAGCTGGCGAATGACTCCGCGAAATCGTCACCCGGCCGGGTAGCTGCATACAGCGTGGCGAAATTCGTGCGATCGAGATCGTCATAGGTCGCAACCATCTGATCGGCGACGAGCTTCGCGCCGAAATAGTAAACGACATCTTTGCGTTCGGGAAATGACGTATCGAAAAGCGTGACGAATTGATTGTTTGGCCCGTCGACCGCCCATGAAAGCAGGAAGAACGGGAAACTGGCCGTCGACGCCATGTCTTTGGGCTCGATCCCCCAAAACGGATGAAAGTTTTCGTTGATCGCGAGAACGTGCGCCAACTCGTGCAGCACGATGTACTGAATCGCATGCTTGCGATTGTTGTGCCGCGGCGTTTCGATTTCTGCCGTCAGCCTGAACCCGGAACGCGCCGCGAACGGCGTGTTTTCCTTCCATGTCGCCCAGGCATTGGCTGATCGTTTGTTCAGGGTGGCCACGTCAAGAACGATGTAATCCGCCACGCCCTTGCCAACGGTATCCACGATCTGGTCGGTGTATCCCGTGCCCCCAAGGTTCTCGACAAGATAGATGCCGGCGAGCTTGGGCGCCAGCAGACGCTTGACCTCAAGCGGGATTTCCGCGAACGCGCGCTGAACGTCCCGCCGAAAATCCGCGCCAAGTCTGGCGGCACGCGGCCGCTCGGGAAATCCGTTCGCGATGTTGTCGTAGTTCAGGTACTCGACCAGTTCCGGCGGCGCGACTCCTATCCTCTGCACCAGCGGCTTGGCGAGAGCTGTCTCCCAAAACGCTAGTTTGGTGACCGTGTGGCCGAGCAAAGCTTTGCTCGCGCAGTCTTTGTCGCTGGAAGCGCATGCAATCGGCGGTTGCTTCTGTGCGGTGGTTGGCACCGGCGACGCGCTGAACACGAGCGCAATGGCCAGCCGCAGCGAGTAGGGTGGGCAACTTGTTGCCCACGCGGATACTTCGGCAAGCCGGGCAAGGTGGACAACTTGGTGCCCGCGCAGTTCGCTCCGTAACACCCGTGGGCAACAAGTTGCCCACCCTACCTGGCTGCCATACGCGTCCTTGCCGGGGTGTTCCTGCCTACTCGGCCTTCACGATCGGCAGGCGACGTATGCGCACGGAACGATCCGTTATTGTTACCATGGCGCCCGATGTGAGCCCGCTTTCGACTCGGGGCCACACGGCCTGCAACAAGGCCGCCAACGCGTTGGCATTGAGGCCTTCCTTGCGCACACGCACCACCGAGGACGCGTGCTCGCCGCTGGTTGCAAGCAACGCGTGAAAATCCGCATCAAGGGTGACGCACACCCGCCGTTCGCTGCGGGCCAGATCCAGGATATCCACGTCGGCGGCGCGGCTCATGCCGATTTCGGCCACATGGACCACATCCCAACCCGCACTCGCGAGCAACGCGCCGGTCGAGCGCGGCAACCCCTGGTCAAGCAGCAGTCGCTTCACGCGGCTTCAAACGGCAGCACGCTATCGTCAAGGTTTTGCGCAGCAAACTCCAGTGCCTGGCGAATATCCTCGGGTTCCAGTTCAGGATATTCCGCGCGCAGGTCA
>JAYWDM010000149.1:0-6789 GCA_043779885.1 Betaproteobacteria bacterium
TACCGAGCGTAATCGTCAGCCGGCACGGCGCGGAACCCGGATAGCGCGCGGACAATTCCGGGCTTTCGATTACTTCGGTCATGCGCATGAGGCGCGCCGCGCGCGGATCGGCCAGCTTTTCCGGCGCGAAGGATGTGCCGTCGATTGCGCCATCGAGTAACGCCGTCGCCACGACATACGGCAGACTGTGGTCCGCGGTTTCATGCGTTGCCGGCGCCCAGCGCGAGGGATCGCTGCCCATTTCCTCGACGGCATTTCGATACGCTTCTATGCGGATCGCAGTTGCGTCTTCAAGCCGCACTTTTCCGCGCAGTTCGAGCGCCGCAAAAACCGCTGACTGCCCGTGGTAACACACGGGGAACGATTTCAAATGCGTCCGCGATATCCGGCTCGGGCGCGCGCCGAAATCCGGCCACTCGAACCTGCCGACGACATCCCACACGCCGGCACGACCTTCGAAAATCGCGGTGGGCCCGGTAAATCCGTCGCGCGCAAGCACCGCCGCAAACACTGCATTGCGTGACGCATTTGCCGCGGCGCAGCCCTTCCAGTTCGACAATTCGCCGCGCCGCGTCTGGATCAGCGCCATGTTGGGCGCCAGCGCGAGCGCGACGGCGTCTCCCATCTGCGCGCGGGTCAGTCCGAGCAGCTTGCCCACCGCCAGCGCCGCGGCGAGCACGCCGTAGACCGGCTGGTCCCAGCCTTTGGAGTTGATGTCGATGGCGTCACAAAACGCGCAGTAGATCTCGTAGGCCACGGCGAGCGCCGCGAGCGTGGCGCGGCCGTCCGCGCGCACCGACTCCGCAACCGCCAGTATGGGCGCGATCACATCGCTGGGATGGCCGCCGCTTTTGACGCGGTACATATCGCTGATATCGAGGAACCGGAGCATGACGCCGTTCGCAAACGCGGCCATTTCCGCACTGGTTTGCCGCGCCGAGCCAAGCACGGTGGCCGCCGGCGTGCCCGTATATCGGTGCGCGAGCGCGCGGGCCGACTTCGCCACCGGCGCATCGTAAGCGCCGGCGGCGCAACCCAGAGTATCGAGCAGACGTATCCTGCAAGCGTGCACGACGGCGGGCGCGAGATCGCCGTAGGTGATATCCATCGCGTAATCGACGAGCGTCGCAGTGGTCTTGTCCATCAGTTGGCCCAGTGTCCTCAGTCTGCAATGCGCGTATAAAATCAGGCGACGCCGGCAAGCATGGCGTCGGTGGAACGTAGCCCGGAAGGAGCGCAGCGCATTCCGGGTCGCTGCGCCTACTCTTGTTTTATTCCCGCCGCGCGCGCGAGCTTGACGTTCAGTTCGACCTCGCGCCGGATCAGACTGGTGAATTCGTCGGCTGTATTGGTCGCGACCTCCAGCCCCTGCTTGAAGTAGGCCGCCTTCATTTCAGGCGTATTGACGACCTGCACTACCGACGCATTGAGTTTTGTCACGATTTCTTTGGGCATGCCGCCCGGCCCCATCAGTCCGTACCAGCCCGCGCGGTCGTACCCGGGAACGCCGGATTCATGCAATGTCGGCATGTCGGGCATCAGCGCGGAGCGCTGCGCGGTGCTGACGGCGAGCACGCGCAGCCTGCCCGCTTCCACCAGCGGCTGCGCGGCCGTGATGCTTGAAAATATCATGTCCGTTTCGCCGTTCGCCGTGGCAACGACCCCTTGCGATACGCCCTTGTACGGAACGTGCACCGTCCGGATGTGCGCCAGCGCATCGAGCAATGCGGACGCCATATGCGCGGAGCTGCCTACTCCGGAGGTCGCGTAGTTCAGGCGGCCGGGTCGCGCCCGCGCGGCGGCTATGAGTTCCCTGACGTTCTTCGCCGGCACCAGTGGATGCACAACGAGCACGAACGGTCCCGTGACCACCAGCGAAATCGGCGAAAAATCGCGCGGCAGATCGTAGGGCATCTTCACGCGTATGGCAGGCTGTATGCTGTCCGCGGCCGCCATCATCAGCAGCGTATAGCCGTCAGGCGCGGATTTCGCCACGAACTCGGTCGCAATGATCCCGCCCGACCCGCCGCGGTTCTCGACGAGCACGGACTGCCCCAGCAAATCGGTGAGTTTCTGCGCGACCATGCGCGCGGCAATATCCGTGGCGCCACCGGCGGCAAACCCCACGAAGACCCGCACGGCCCTCGCGGGATAGCTTTGCGCCTGTGCGACCGCCGCCGGCAGCAGACCGCATACCATCACCGCCAGCGACGCGCTGATGCAAAATCGTCGTTCCCATCGCTTGACCCGGCGTTGCATTATCCGAACTCCCGGAGTAACCGCGCTGTGACGCCGCGCATCAATCGCACGCAACAAAAGCCGCATGCCCGTTCATCCGGTATAGCCGGTCTGTTTGCGCCGGTTCAGCCACCACCCGTATTGCACGGGCATGTTGGCGAACTCCTGGTCGGCGCCGAGTTCCCTGGCTGCGCGCGTCGGCCAGAACGGGTCGTAGAGAATTTCCCGCCCGATGGCGACGAGATCCGCCTGTCCGTTGACGATGATGTCTTCCGCCTGCCGGGGATGCACGATCAGGCCGACGGCCATCGTGGGAATTTTCACTTCGCGCCGCACGCGCTCGGCATACGGCACCTGGAACCCCAACTCGGGCGCGACGCGGCTCGCGGTCGGCGAACGGATGGAGATGCCGCTCGCCGAACAATCGATCGCGTCGACGCCCACCGCCTTGAGTTCATGCGCGAGCACGACGGTATCGTCCAGCGTCCAGCCGCCCTCGTCCACCGCCGACACGCGGAAAAACAGCGGCTTGTCCGCCGGCCACACTTTGCGCACGTCCGCGCAGACTTCGAGCGCGAAACGCATGCGGTTCGCCAGGCTGCCGCCATATTCGTCACTGCGCTGGTTGGATGCGGGCGACAGGAATTCATGGATCAGATAGCCATGGGCGCCGTGCACTTCGAGGATATCGAAACCGGCAGCGATGGCGCGGCGCGCCGCCTCCACCCACGCGGTCTTGACGGTTTCGATGTCGTCGCGCGACATCTCCCGCGGCAGCGGCCAGCCCTTGAGATACTCGACGGCACTCGGGCCGATGACCGGCCAGTGTTCTTCACCTTCCACCGGCTGCGAGCGGTCGAGCGGGCCGAAGCCGTCCCATGGTTTGAACGTCCCGGCCTTGCGGCCCGCATGGTTCAGCTGCATCGCGGGCACCGCGCCATGCTCGCGCAGAAAGTCGGCGATGCGCCGCAACGGCGGCACATGCTCGTCCTTCCATATGCCCATGTCGCCGACCGTGCCCAGACCGCGCCGTTCGACCTTGGTCGCCTCGGTAAACACGACGCCCGCGCCGCCGAGCGCAAACTTGGAAAAATGCGCGAAGTGCCAGTCCGTCACGAAACCGTCGCGCGCCGAGTACTGCGCCATCGGTGAGACGACAATTCTGTTGCGCAGCGTTACGCCGCGCAGTTCAAGGGGCGAAAACAGCCGCGCTTCAGCCTTGCTCATGGTCGCGTTTCACGGATTCCGTTCACGGAGTGCGTCAGGATTCTATCAGGCTTTCGTGCGCTTTCTCGCGAGAAAGGCCTCGACCCTGGCGCGATGATCGGGCGTATCGCGCAGTATCGACGTGTGTGATGACAGCATGTCGAGATGCGCCGCCAGCGTCATGTTCATTCCCTGATAGACGGCACGCTTGTACGCGCGTATCGCCTCGAACGGCTGCGCCGCGATTTGCCGCGCGAGCGCCTGGCTCGCCGCCAGCACTTCGCCATCCGGCACCACCCGGTTGACGATGCCCATGCGCTCGGCCTCCGGCGCGCCGACGACACGGCCCGTCCAGAACAGGTCGAGCGCGCGCGCAGTGCCGATCAGGCGCGGCAGATAGTAAGTGCCGCCGTCGCCGGCGATCAGACCGACGTCAATATAGCTTTCCGCGATCGTCGCCGATTCCGCCATGATGCGCATGTCGCACATGAGCGCCATGTCGAGCCCGGCGCCGCGCGCAACGCCGTTGATCGCCGCGATCACCGGCTTGTCGAGCTGCTCCATGACGAACGCGATCTTGTGCACATGACGCCACAGGAAATCCTTGCGTTCGAGACTGTCGTTTTTCGCGCGCTCCTTCTGCGCACCGACGTCGCCGCCGGCGCAAAATGCCTTGCCTGCGCCGGTCAGCACGATGGCCTTGACGTTCGCATCATCGGCAGCGTCGGCGAGTATCCGGTGCCAGCGGATGATCATGTCCTTCGTGAAAGCGTTGTATTTCTCGGGCCGGTTCAGGGTCAGTGTGCCGACCCCGTGCTCGTCGGTACTGAACAGCACCAGATTTTCCGCGTTCATAAGCTGCTCCCTGTTGAAAAGTGAAAACCGCCAGGCGGGCACGGCACGATCACGCAAAAAGCATGCAGCCGCGGATGAACGCAGATAAGCGCCGATTCATGATCACCTTTCCAAGGTCACTACCCCTGCCTGCTTGGTGAATGCTCGAACCGCAATAAGTCACGAAAATATCCGCGTTTATCTGCGTTTATCTGCGGCCAATCGATTTTCCGGCACGCGTAGCGCAGACGAATGAAATGAAATCCGGCGATGGACTATCGAGGACGAGCGAACCACGAATGCGCTGCGCTCCTTCCGGGCTACGCTGTGCCGGCGATAGCATCAGGCGCCCGTGCACGCGGCAGCCTGTTGCGGCGAATATCCGAGCAGGCTGCCGAGGACTGCGGCCGTGTCCTCCCCAAGCTCGGGTACCCGCGGCTTCGCGGCAATATCGAGCCCGGGCATCTGGAACGGCGCGTTGGGTACCCAGTAATCACCGGCCTTGTCGCTGACGCGTGACAGCGCACCGCGTTCCCGGGTCTGCGGATCGTTCATGGCCTCAGCTACCGTGCGGTAGCGGGTGCACGGCACACCGCCCGCCAGCAACGCCGCTTCGCAGTCGATGCCCGTGCGCTCAAGCGTCCACGCTTCGATGCAGGCCATCAGCTCCGACCAATGCGCTTCGCGCGTGCGTGTCTTCGCGAACCGGGGGTCAGCCATCCATTCCGGATGCCCGACCGCAAGCGCGAGTTGCTCGAAATTCTTCTGGCTGGTCGGTGCCACGACGATATAGCCGTCGCACGTTTTCAGCGGCTGATAAACGCGAATTTTCTCATCGGACGGCGCCTGCGCCTCCTGGCATTCGTAGACGAGCATATTGAGCATGCCGTCCATCAGCGCGACATCGATAAACTGCCCTTCGCCGCATTGCGCGCGCCGCAAGAGCGCCGTTTGCACCGCCCCGAACGCCGCCATGCCGCCGAAAACATCGGCGATGAAGGTTGCCGTGTTCGCCGGCCTGCCGCCGCCCTGGTAATCGACCTGCGCGAGGTCGAACCCGCTCGCCGCGTGAACGATCGGCGCGTACGCGGGGCGCTGCGAACCGGGACCGGACTGCCCGAAGCCCGAGACGGAGCAGTAAATCAGGTTGGGCCGCAGCTTGGACAGGGCCGCATAGCCGACGCCCAGCCTGTCGGCCACGCCCGGACGCCAGTTTTCGACGATGACGTCGCTGAGTTTCGCCAGTCCGACCGCGGCGGCACGCCCGGCTCTGCCCTTGAGATCGAGCACAATGCCGAGTTTGCCGCAGTTCAGGTGGCCGAAAAAACTGCTGGACCCATTGCGCACGGGGCGCCGCGTCCGGTTGTGATCGCCTGCGGGCGGCTCGACTTTGATGACCTCCGCGCCGAGGTCCGCGAGCAGCCGCGTGCAATAAGGCCCGGACAGCATGTTGGTGAAATCAAGCACGCGAATGCCGGCGAGCGGGCCGCTCTTGGTCGCATCGGTTACCAATCATTTCTCCTTGCAGAGTCTTGCCGGCACAGGGTTTCGTCAGGTGCGGGCACGTGCATCATTCGGGGAGCCGGACATGAGCGTCGTGCCGCGTGCGGCTGGTGAGCAGTTTCCACAGGCCCTCGCCGCCGATGCCGGCAACCGTCCTGCCCACCCATGCCGCCCATTCGGTTTCGGTGCCGAATTCGTCGCGCCACGACCACAGACGCCGCGTGCTTCGATGCAGCGGGTGCTCGTGCGTAAATCCCATCGCGGCATGAATCTGGTGCGCAACTCCCGCCGCGACGGCAACGGCTTCGCCGACGCGCGCTTTCGCGGCGGCAATCTCGAAGTGCGCAGTGCCGGTTGCAGCGGCGTCCGCCGCTGCGCGTGCAACCGCGACCGCCGCCGCCGCGTGCGACGCGAGCGCGGCGATTTGTTGCTGCACCGCCTGATACTTGCCGATCGGCCGGCCGAACTGGATGCGTTCCCGCGCATAGCGCACCGTGAGTTCGAGCAGCGTTTCGAGCGCTCCCGCCATCTCGACGGTGCGATACAGCGCACCGCGGAAATACAGCGTCTCGCGGCTGTATCCCGCGTTGGGCGCCGCCACGGCGTCGTCGCGCAGGCTGTGCTCGTCCAGGCGTACGGTCTCGCGCGGCTCGCGCGCATAATTCCAGTTGTCTTCGAGGGCATAGCCTGCGTCGATGATCGCCGTGCGCGCGTTGGCGCCGTCCTGCGCGACCACCACGATCGCTCCGGCATGACGGGCCCACGGCACCCGATGCAGCGTGCCCGAGACCGACCAGCCGCTGCCCTGCTTCTTCAGGACGATCTGATCGCCGCGGAGCACGGGACCGATGGTGAGCGGACCGCTGCGGGGTGGCAGGCCCGCTGCCGCGAGCAATTCCTCCGCGAGCAGAGTTTCGGCAAGCGGCGCCGGCACTGCCTTCAGGCCCAGCAAACGAACCAGCGCAAATACGTCGGCGGGTTCGGCGCCCGCGCCGCCGCGCGCTTCGC
>JAYWDM010000150.1:0-6789 GCA_043779885.1 Betaproteobacteria bacterium
CAACGAGCCGACGCCACCAAACGCAACAAATACTCGCCTCACCACTCAGCTGATTGCGCTTTGCCGCCAGATTTACGCGGATTTGCACCGCCATTCACAGGCGGTTTTAATTTCTCCAAAGTCCTGAGCTGCGCCGGCTGGAAAGTCATCCACCTGGAGAAATTCGAGCAGACGATCCAGGGCCGTCTTGTTTCCGGTCCGGAATTCCCCTCTCTCTATGCCGAATCTCAGCTCCGCGAGCGTGATCGCCGATAACCGAACTTCGCCGGGCGAGCGGCCGGACATCCGGCGCGCAATCTTCTCGAAACCCGGTTTGCGGTTCGTGAAATACACCAGGATGTTGGTGTCCAGCATCCAGATCATGCCCACTTCCGCTTTTGGTCTTTCGGCTGGCGCCGCTCGAACTTGCCCTTGAACTGGCTGACCACGGCCATGACCCGCTCGTACGTGATCTTCTTCGGGAGCAGCAACACACCGCCGCCCGAACGCTTGATCAGCACCTCGTTTTCGTCAAACCGGAATTCCTTGGGCAGCCGTACCGCCTGGCTGTTGCCGTGCTTGAACACCTTGGCTGTCTTCATCGGTTGCTCCGAACGATAGATACAGACAGTATATACGTCCAGACTGCCGGGTTCAACGGGGAAAAATCAGCAGGGCCACTCGATTTATCTGCCGCATTAAGCCACGAGCGCTTCGAGTTTGATCGTTTTGGCGCGGGCGCGCACTTCTTTCATCCGTCCGTGACCCGGATGGATTTTTTCGGTAACCGTAACCAGGCCGGCTTTACCGAGCGCCGCAACGTCGCGCGTGCCTTCGATCCTTCCCGGCCGTCCTATCTGCGGCTGGTTCCTTAATGAGCGTACCTGGTCGCGTATGGATTGAAGTACGCGGCTGGCCGCAGTTGGATTGTCCCGCGCGATGGAATTTCCGATCTCGTAAAGATCGGCAACTGCACCCCGTGTCCATCGAACCCGCATCAATAGTCGACGTTGAACTTGCCGAATGCCGCCTTCACTTCATCTTCGCCGGCGAAGTCGCCGCGCTCTGCTTCGGCCACTCCTCGTCGAACGCGACGCAAATAGTCGGTTTCGAATTCAAGATATGCTTCGACGGCTTCCGTGACGATGTCATGCGCAGACCGATTGGTGTCCGCGGCGAGCTTCCCGACGCGCGATTTCGTATCAGGGGCAATCTCGATGGTCGCAGGCGCAGTCATTTGGTGCTCCATCCGGATGTCTGCCGTTATTATATTGGGACCCCTGGAACCCGTGTGGGTAAGTCAGCGAGAGCAACTGGCATGCAAAGTGCGCCGGTATTGGCTTTCAGGCACTTCATGTCGAGCGCACCGACCGCGGCTGCGACGCCTTAACGCCTGCGCTCCGCCGAAACCAGTCGCAGGGTCTCTTCGTAGATGCGGTCGCGGGGCCCGATCGACACGATCTCGATGACCCGGCGCGCGAGTGCCCGGAAGATGACGCGAAAGCGCCCCACCCGCAGACTGCGCAGTCCTTTGAGATCGCCTTGCAGCGCCTTGCCGGCTTCGGCATCGAGCGCAAGCCGATCAAGAGCCGCGCGCACTTTGCGCTTGATATCAGGGTGCAGGCCGCGCACGAGTTGCGCGACTTCCGCGGGAACCCTGAACCGGATTGGCGGTTTCCCCACGCTCCTGAAACCGTTCAGCCGAGCAATTCTTCGAGCGTATACAGGCGGGCCTTGCGCGATTTCAGCGCACGCAACCCGGCGCGGATCTCCTTCATCAGCGCCGCGTCCCCGCGAACCTCGATGGTTTCCTGCCAGCGCTCGAACTCTTCCGCGCTGACAAGCACGGCGGCCGGGCGCCCGTTGCGGGTAATCACCACCTGTTCCTCGAGCGCGCGCACCTGCTCGACCAGGCTGCTCAACTGGCTCTTGGCTTCTGAAAGGGGAAGAGTCTTCATTGGGGGCCGACTCCAGTTGGTCAGAATTCAGACCAATTTAGCACCTCGCCCCGACCGGGTCAACAAAGAGAACGGGCGAGAACGGGGTGCCGCCGTGGCGCGTCAGCGCTCGATGATCGAGTAATCCACCGCGCGGCCGATGCCGCGGCGAAAGCCTTCGAGGCGCAGCACCTGTCCGGGCGTGATGTTGGCGAGGTTGACTTCAACGCCGAAGGTGCGGATCAGTTCGACGTGCTGCTGCGGGAAACGGTACGGGTCCGCTTCGATCAGGAGGCGGCCGAACCACGGCTGCGCCATGAGCGCGGGGATGGCGTCGGCGCGCGCCGCCACCAGCATGTCGAAGTCGCTCTGCTCGACGATGACGTGCTCGATGCCCTGCCGTCCCACCGCCTCGACCACGGCGCCAAGTTCGTCGAGAGCGAGCGGCGCAGCCGGATTCTTGCGGCCGAATTCGTATTTGACGTAGATGCCGCGTTTCTGGAAGCGCTCGATCACGCGCGCGCGCTCGTCGGGCGTGAGAGCGACGTAATTCTCCGAAATCTCCAGCCCGCCGATGTCGAGGTCGGCGAGCAGTTGCTCGAGTCCATCGAGTTCGTTTTTCTGCCACGCGTATTCGAACAGGATGCCGCCCGCAAATGGCGTGACGCCGAATTCGCGATACGTGCGTGCCGCTGCCTTGACGGTATCGCGCGGCATCAGCAGCGCGTTTAGCGCGTAGATTTTGGCGTAATCGATGTAATCCGCGCATACCGCCAGCAGATTGCGGATGCCTTCCGGTGCGCCCGTCCAGCCGAATGTATCCGGGCCGAAGTCGATCATCGAGGTTATGCCGCGGGTGCGCGGTTTGGCGGAGCGGGGCGGCAGGGCGAAGGTCATGTACGCGGCCGTGAATGGTTAAGACCACAGCTAAAAATGAGAGTAAGAACTGTCATTGCGAGGAGCATAGCGACGACGCAATCTCAGTGCATCACTTGGGAGATTGCCGCGGCCCTTCGGGCCTCGCAATGACCGATTCAATTTGAAACGTCCAGGTTTCATTTTACCGGCGGCGGCATTTGCCATGTTTTGGGCGCCGGCACGTAATCGTCGGGCGCACCGGGCGGTATCGGCGGGTGCTGTTCGAGGCTTGCCTGGAAATTGTGGATCATTTTTCGCAGCGGCGTGCGCGCCCAGCTGAATTCGTTGCCGACGTCGCTTTCCTCCTTCGGGTCGCGCGTCAGGTTGCAGATGAACGGCGTTTCCAGGTGGTTGGGCCCGTCGTTGGGCTCGCGCTCCAGCACGATGTGCATTTTCCAGTCGCGCCACTTGGCCGCACGCAGTTCCTGCTTGATATAGTAGACGAAGCCCTCGCGGTTGGACCTGGCCTGCCTGCCGAGAAAGAAGTCGAGCTGGTCCACGCCGTCGATCACGCGGTCCTGCGGCACCGTCGCGCCGGCAACCCGCGCAAGCGTGGGATAGAGATCGGTAACGTGCACGATCTCGTTGCTGACCTGATTGGGCGCGATCTTGCCGGGCCAGCGTGCTATGAACGGCACGCGAAGTGCGCCTTCCATCGACGTGTGGTAGGTGCCCGTCCACGGCCCCGCGGTGCCGCGCCACGGGCGCCGGAACTCGGGGCCGTTGTCGCTGCCGAAAATGAAAAGCGTGTCATCCGCGAGCCCGAGCGCATCGATCGCGTCGAGTATCTGCCCGACGCGAAAATCCATCTCGTGCATGGAATCGGCAAAATCTCCCGCGCCGGTCTTGCCGGCAAAATCGTGATGCGGGATCGTCGGGTAGTGCAGGTGGGTGAGCGGCACGTAAGCGAAAAATGGCTGGCGCGCCGCGGCCTGCCGCGTCATGAACGCGATCGCCCGCGCGGTCAGCTCGGAATCGATTCGGCGGCGCGCTTCGAGGTCGTAGACGTGGGAGTTCTGCGCCGGTTTGCCCTTCACGCCTTCCATCACGTAGGGCAGCGGCGCAATTGCGGGATCGTAGCCCGGCGAACTGGTGAACATGCTTTCGTTGGTCGTGCGCGGTATGCCGTACCACTCGTCGAAGCCGCGGTCCGTCGGGTAGCGGCCCTCCCTGTCGCCCAGGTGCCATTTGCCAAAGCACCCGGTAGCATAGCCTTGACCCGAGATCAGTTGCGCCAGCGTGATTTCCCACGGGATGAGGCCTTGCGGCAGCCCCGCCGGCACGGATTGCAGCGCGCCGGTGCGGATCGGATGGCGTCCCGTCATCAGCGCCGAGCGCGTCGGCACGCAATCGGACTCAACGTTGAAGTTCAGCAAGCGCAGCCCTTCGGTTGCGAGGTGGTCGATGCGCGGCGTTGGCGCGCCGCGCAACGCGCCGCCGCCGTAGCAGCCGAGTTCGCCCCAGCCGAGATTGTCGGCAAGGATGAAAACGATATTGAATAATTGCGCAGCGCTCGAGTTGGCCATGGTTTATTTTCCGGAGCACGTGGAATGTGGTTGTAGCCGATGCACGTATCCGGATAGTATAAGTTTCTTTTCCGTCGCCGTCGCAGGTTACCCATGCAGCGTCGCCAAATTGTCAGTCAGGTAATGGCATGCATTTGCGCCGACCGTCGCGAACCGCGCGCAGACGGCGTAAGCGCATCTTGCAGTAAACCTGAATCCAAACCAGCTCGTTTTCGGGAGGATGCCCGTGCCGGTGCTTAAGCGTGTTGCCGCCATTGCGTCAGCGGTGCTGGCGCTATTTGCATCATTCGCCGCCATCGCGCAGAGCTGGAAGCCGTCGCGCCCGGTTGCATTCGTATCGCCATCGTCGCCTGCCGGCAGCCTTGATCTTACGGCGCGCCTGATGCAAAAAATCTGGGACGACGCACGCACCATAGGCGTGCCGGTGGTCGTCATCAACAAGCCGGGTGCGGGCAACGGTATCGCCTGGAGCTATTTGAACGAGCGCAGCGACGGACAAGCGATCGCCATCGGCACCACCAATCTGGTGTCGAACCCGGTCACGGGTTTGCATACCATCGGCCATCGCGACGTCACGCCGCTCGCGTTGCTGTTCGATGATTACTTCGTGCTGGTAGTGCGCGCCGATGCGCCGTTCAAATCGATGGCCGACGTGCGCGACAGGCTACGCGCCGATCCGGGCGCGGTGGCGATAGGTTTCGGTCCCGGCTTGGGCGCTGGCAGTCACACGGCCGCGGCCGTCGCGTGGAAGGCGATGGGCACCGACGTGCGCAAGGCGCGATTCGTGCCGTACAAATCGGCGGGTGACGCCATCGTGGCGATGCTTGCGGGTGAAATCGAGATGGTAAGTGGCACTGCGGCCAATATGCCGCCGTTTATCGCGTCCGGGCGCATTCGCGCGCTGGCGGTGATAGGCCCGCAACGGCTCTCCGGTGCGCTGGCGGCAGTGCCCACGATGAAGGAGCAGGGTTTCGACGCCGTGTTCACCAACTGGCGCGGCATCATCGGCGCGAAGGACATGCGGCGCGAGCACGTGGTGTTTTGGGAGAATGCGCTGGCTGCGGTCAATGAATCCGACGCATGGAAAACCGAACTGGAGCGCAATTTCTGGCGGCGTAATTTTGTCACCGGACCGAAACTGCGTGAATTTCTCGATGCCGAGGCCGTGCGTTTCCGCGCGCTGCTGACCGAACTTGGGTTGAACAAATAAAGGCCGCACATGCCCCAACGCCCCAACATACTTCTCATTACTTCCGACCAGCAACGCGGCGACTGCTACGGCTTCGAGCGCCCCGAAGTAAAAACGCCGCATCTCGACCGGCTGGCGCGCGACGGCACGCGCTTCAACGCCTGCATCACGCCCAATCTGGTGTGCCAGCCGTCGCGCGCGTCGATGCTCACCGGCCTCTTGCCGCTGTCGCATGGCGTATGGGACAACGGCGTCGATCTCGACCCGCAGGTCGGCGCGCAGGGCTTCGCCGGCACGCTGGCGAAGAACGGCTATCAGACCGCATTTATCGGCAAAGCGCATTTCGCGACCAAGTCCACTTTTGCGCCGACCGGCTCGCCCGAGTGCAACAAGAGCCAGGCGAACTACGGTCCCGGCTGGTACGGGCCGTACATGGGATTTCAACATGTAGAACTTACGGTGCTTGGCCACCTGCACCGCACGCGTCCGCTCGAACGCCCGCCAATGGGCCATTACGAGCGCTGGCTGCTGACGCGCGGACACGACGAAGAGGCGATCAAGCTGTGGGCGACCGGCCTGCCGCCGGACGTCGGCGCCGCGCAGACGTGGAACTCCGCGCTGCCGGTGGCGTGGCACAACAGCACGTGGGTCGCCGACCGCGCGATTCACTACCTGGAGCAACGCGACAAGGAGAAGCCGTTCTGCGCGTGGGCGTCGTTCCCCGATCCGCATCATGCATTCGACTGCCCCGAGCCGTGGTCGCGCCTGTACGATCCCGGGAGCGTCACGCTGCCGGCTAACCGCACGAAGGATCTCGAACGCCGCCCGTGGTGGCACAAGGCGTCGCTCGAAGGCACGCCGCAACTAAGCGATCCCGTGATGCTCAAGTTCCGCGCCGAAGGCTCGCGCGTGCCCGACCAGAGCGACCTGCAGCTCGCTCACATGACGGCGAACTACTACGGCATGATTTCACTGATCGACCACAACGTCGGCCGCATTCTCGAGTCACTGGCGGCGCAGGGACTCGCCGGCGATACGCTCGTGATCTACACGACCGATCACGGCGATATGCTCGGCAACCACGGCCTGTATCTGAAAGGCCCGACGCCGTACGAGGATTTGTTGCGCATCGGCATGATCGCGCGCGGACCCGGTGTGGCGGCGAGCCAGGTGGTGAGCGAACCGGTTTCGACGCTCGATCTGGCGGCGACATTTTACGATTACGCCGGCGTGACGGCGC
>JAYWDM010000151.1:0-6780 GCA_043779885.1 Betaproteobacteria bacterium
GCTCAATTTGCGCGCGGCGGCGAGAAAATCCTCGCGCGCACCGGCTGCGCGGCTGCGCAGGGCATCCACGTCGAGGCTGCCCGCCAGTTCCTGCAGCCGCGCTTGCGCGCGCGCGAGCGCTTCCGGCAGCGTCTCGGGAGTGACGCGGAACTTGCGCGCGCTTGCATGCACGGCATTGAGCCGCTGCTCCACTTCCTGAAAGCGCCGCGGGTCGAGATCGAGCCGCTGCTGGTAATCGCGCAGCATATACACGGCTTCCTGCGCCTGCGCCTGCGCCGACGCCAGCAAGTCGATGATATCTTTCAGGCGCGCGTCGTATTCGACCAGGTGGTTGAGCCTGGAGGCGGCCGCGCTTAACTGCGTCACCCCCGAATTATCGCCGTCGGACAGCGTATCCATGGCGAACTGCGCACCTTCGACGAGACTTTGTGCGTGTGCGAGCCGCGCATGTTCGGCGACGAGATCATGCCATTCGCCGGCGCCGAATTTGAGCGCGTCGAGTTCGCGCACCTGCCACTCGAGCTGCTCGCGCTCGGCGGCGAAAGTCAGCGCGTCGGTCTCCAGCGCGGCAAGCTGGCCGCGCAGATCCTGACTGCGGCGCCACGCGCCGGCAACGGCGGCGGCCGCATCCTGCAGCCCGGCATAGGCGTCCAGCAATTCGCGCTGGGAAGCGGAGCGCAACAGCGATTGATGTTCGTGCTGGCCGTGAATATCGACGAGATGCTCGCCCGCCTCGCGCAACTGTGCCGCCGTGACCGTGCGGCCGTTGATGAACGCGCGCGAACGCCCGCCGCTGTCGATCACGCGCCGCGCAAGATACGTGTCGGCGTCACCCGCGAGGTCGTTGTCCGCCAGCCAGCGCTTGAGCGGAGGCAGGCGCGCCACGTCGAACTCGGCGCTGATCTCGGCCTTCTCCGCGCCCTGGCGCACCACCGCCGCGTCGCCGCGCCCGCCGAGCACCATGGCAAGCGCGTCGATCAGTATCGACTTGCCCGCGCCGGTTTCGCCCGTCAGCGCCGTAAAGCCCGCGCCGAATTCGAGATCGATGCGATCGACGATGACGAAATCCCTGATGTTGAGAGCGCGCAGCATTCAGAATCGGTGATGGGTGATGGGTGATGGGTGATGGGTAAAACCGCGGCCACGCGACGAGCGCCTTTTCACGCCTCACGATCAATAGAATTCCGTCCAGTGCAGCTTGGCGCGCAGCATGTTGTAGTAATCATGCCCCACCGGGTGCAGCAGGCGTATGGTGTCGGCGTAACGGCGCACGACCAGGCGGTTCGCCTCGCGCAGATCGAAACGCGAGTGGCTGTCGAAGTGCGCGCGCGCATCGGCGTCGCTTTTGATGACGATCTCGACCTGGCTGTCACTGCTGATGACGATCGGCCGGCTGGAGAAAGTATGCGGGCAAATCGGCACCAGCGCCATCGCCGAGAGCGATGGATGGATGATCGGCCCGCCCGCCGACAACGCATACGCGGTGGAACCCGTCGGGGTGGCGACGATCAGCCCGTCGGCGCGCAACGCGTAGAGAAACCGGTCGTCGATGCGCACCTCGAGTTCGATCATGCTGCCCTTGATGCCTTTGGAAATAACGACTTCATTGAAAGCCAGCACGTCGAAAATGCGCTGCTGATCGTCGAATACCTCCGCGGCAAGCAGCATGCGTTCTTCGGTCACGTAGTCGCCGTCGAGTATCGTGCCGATGGTCTCGATCATCGTGTCGAGCGAAATGTCCGTCAGAAACCCCAGCCGCCCCTGGTTGATGCCGACCAGCGCAACGTCGAAGGGCGCCAGCGTGCGCGCGATGTTGAGCATGGTCCCATCGCCGCCGAGGACGATCGCGAGATTGGCTTCGCGGCCGATGTCTTCGAGGGCAAGCACCGGATACCTGCTGTCGCCGATATGCGATGCGGTCAGGCGGTCGATCAGCACCTTGACGCCGCGCCTGGCCAGGTAATCGCCAAGCTTCAGCAACGGCGCCGCGATTTCCGGGCTTTTGTATTTGCCGATAAGGCCGACGGTAGGGAATGACGGATTCATGGCCGCATTATAGGTGAAGGGGTGAACCGGTGAAGGGGTGAATAAGTGAAGACGTGAAAAAGTGAATGGGACAAGTGCAACCCTTACCCCCCCGGTTGGGCACAGAGAGGGTGCTGTTCACCCCTTCACCCCTACACTTATTCACCCCTTCACCCCTTCACCCTTTCACCCCCTCACCCCTTCACCCTTTCACCATTTACCCTGCACCTGCCGATTTGTGTAGAATAAATTCATGCCTCAGGACACGCCCACCCTCAACGAGCGCGCGCAGACGCTGCTCAAAGCGCTGGTCGAACGCTATATCGCCGACGGTCAGCCGGTGGGTTCGCGCGCACTGTCGCGCGTCTCGGGTCTCGAATTGTCTCCCGCCAGCATCCGCAACGTCATGGCGGACCTTGAAGAGATGGGCTTTATCGCAAGCCCGCACACATCCGCCGGGCGCATTCCAACGCCGCGCGGCTATCGCTTCTTCGTCGATACGCTCCTGACGTTAAAGCCGCTCGATAACCACGAGATCCATCAGCTCGAGGGCCAGCTGCATACCGAAAGCCGCCAGCGCATCGTCGCGTCGGCATCGCAGTTGCTGTCGGATCTGACGCACTTCGCCGGCGTCGTCCTGACGCCGCGCCGCGCCGCGATGTTTCGCCAGATCGAATTCGTGAGCCTGCCCGACAAGCGCATACTCATTATCATCGTGTCGCCCGAAGGCGACGTGCAAAACCGCATCTTCACGCTTGACCGCAGCTACACCCCGTCGGAACTCGTCGAGGCGGCGAACCTGCTCAACCAGCATTACGCCGGCTGCTCATTCGAGGAAATCCACCGGCGCATTCACGACGAACTCAAAGAGCTGCGCGAAAACATGTCGCACCTCATGACGGCGGCGCTCGAGGTCGGCGCGCAGGCGATGCAGGACGCATCCGACGAGGTCGTGCTGTCGGGCGAGCGCAACCTTTTGCAGGTGCATGACCTCTCGGGCAACATGGCGAGCCTGCGCAAACTCTTTGATCTGTTTGAGAAGAAAACGAGCCTGCTGCAACTGCTCGACGTCTCGCACCGCGCCCAAGGCGTGCAGATTTTTATCGGCGGCGAATCGGGGCTGGTGCCGCTCGACGAATGCAGCATCGTCACCGCCCCGTACGAAGTCGACGGCAAGGTCGTCGGCACGCTCGGCGTGATCGGTCCGACGCGCATGGCCTACGAGCGCGTGATCCCGATCGTCGACATTACCGCCAAGCTGCTGAGCAGCGCGCTGTCGCATAGTTGAGTGATGGGTGATGAGTGAATGCGTGAAGGGTGACGGAAAAGAGCCGCCGGCGCCCGCCCGCCCATCACCCATTACTCATCACGTGGAGCGTAGCGGATGGCCCGCTTCAACGTAGAACCTCCGTACACTCACGGCAGCGCACCAAAAACCGGCATCCTGCTGATCAATCTGGGCACGCCGGAAGCGCCTACCGCGCCGGCGGTGCGCCGCTATCTGCGCGAATTCCTGTCCGACCCGCGCGTCGTCGAGATTCCGCGCCCGGTGTGGTGGCTGATTCTCAACCTGTTCATACTCCCCTTCCGGCCCAAACGATCGGCGCAGCGCTACGCGCAAGTCTGGACGAGCGACGGCTCGCCGCTCAAGGCACATACCGAACGCCAGGCGAAAATGCTGCGCGGCTACCTTGGGGAGCGCATCAAGGCGCCGCTCATCGTCGATTACGCGATGCGTTATGGCCTGCCGTCGGTGCCTGACGTACTGAACAGCATGAAGCGGCACGGTTGCGATCGGATACTGGTGCTTCCCCTGTACCCGCAATATGCGGCGAGCACCACGGCAACCGCGCTCGACGCGGTGGGCGCCGCGTTCGCGCGCATGCGCAACCAGCCCGCGTTGCGCAGCGTGCGCAGCTTTCACGATCATCCCGGCTACATAGGCGCGCTGGCGCAAAGTATCAACGACTACTGGTTCAAGCATGGCCGCCCCGACAGGCTCGTGATGAGCTTTCACGGCGTGCCGCGCTACACGCTCGACCAAGGCGACCCTTATCACTGCGCATGCCATGCGACCGGACGGCTCGTCGCCGAGGCGCTCAAACTCACGCCCGACCAGTACACGATTGCATTTCAGTCGCGCTTCGGACGCGCGCAATGGCTGCAGCCGTATACCGTCGAGGTACTCAGGGAACTTGGCAAACAAAAAGCCGGGCGCATCGATGTCGCCTGCCCCGGCTTTGTCAGCGATTGCCTCGAAACCCTCGAGGAAATCGCCATCGAGGGCAAGGCCGTTTATCTCACGGCGGGCGGCAAGGATTTTCACTTCATTCCATGCCTGAACGAGCGCAATGACTGGCTACACGCGCTCGCCGATATCGTGGCCGAAAACCTGCCGGGCTGGGTGGGCGGCGAACCGGCGGCCGCCGATTTGGCGCATTCGCGCGAGCGTGCGCTCGCCCTCGGCGCAAAAAACTAGCGATAAACACCGAGCGGACGGCTGCGGGCGCCGGCGTTTTAGTGTTTTCCGATCAAAAACTTGCATCACCTCTCTTGAAATATCCCGGGGCGCCCCAACAACCGGAAGGTTGAGATATTAAGGGCCACCCCATGCACGACCCGCTACACGAATCGCTACCCGCCGCGGCGGATCAGCCGCAAACCGCGACGCCGGGGCAGCCGGATCCGGACGCAGCGAATACGCCGGACGTGATGCCAGGCATCGAACAATTGCTCAAGCAGGCCGAACTCGCCGCGCAAGAGCATCACGACGCCTGGCTGCGTGCCAGGGCCGACGCCGACAACATCCGCAAGCGTGCGCAGGCCGACATCGCGAATGCCCACAAATACGCGATCGAGAATTTTTCGACCGAACTGCTCGCGGTCAAGGACAGCCTCGAAGCCGCGCTCGCCGTCGACAAGGTCTCCGTGGATAACCTCCATAGCGGCGTCGAACTGACGTTGAAACAGCTCAATTCGGTGTTCGAGAAATTTCGCATCACGGAAGTGACCCCGGTCGGGCAAAAGTTCGACCCGCACCGCCATCAGGCGATCAGCACGGTCGAATCGGACGCCGAACCCAATAGCGTGGTGCAGGTGTTCCAGAAAGGTTACCTGCTCAACGACCGCGTCATCCGGCCGGCCATGGTATCGGTGGCCAAGAGTCCGCAAACGGGTTGAAAGGCTTACGATTATCCCCATATGCGTAGCATGGGAACGCAAGCCGCGCAGGGCGGCTTTATCGGCAAAACAATTTACGGAATGAGGTTCTGACATGGCAAAAATCATCGGCATTGATCTGGGAACGACCAATTCGTGCGTGTCCGTCATGGAAAACGGCCAGCCGAAGGTCATCGAAAATTCGGAAGGCGCGCGCACCACGCCGTCCATCGTCGCCTACGCCGAAGACGGCGAAGTCCTGGTCGGCGCGTCGGCCAAGCGGCAGGCGGTCACCAACCCGAAAAACACGCTCTACGCGGTGAAGCGCCTGATCGGCCGCCGCTTCGAGGAAAAGGAAGTGCAGAAAGACATCGACCTGATGCCCTACCGGATCATCAAGGCCGAAAACAATGACGCATGGGTCGAAGTGCGCGGCAAGAAAATCGCGCCCCCCGAAGTCTCGGCGCAAGTGCTGATGAAAATGAAGAAAACCGCCGAAGACTACCTGGGCGAGCCGGTCACCGAGGCCGTGATCACCGTGCCCGCGTACTTCAACGACTCGCAGCGTCAGGCGACCAAGGATGCCGGCCGCATCGCGGGACTCGAAGTCAAGCGCATCATCAACGAGCCGACCGCGGCCGCGCTCGCGTTCGGCATGGACAAGAAGGAAGGCGACCGCAAGATCGCGGTCTATGATCTGGGCGGCGGCACGTTCGACATTTCGATCATCGAGATCGCGGCGGTCGACGGCGAGCACCAGTTCGAAGTGCTGTCGACCAACGGCGACACGTTTCTCGGCGGCGAGGATTTCGACCAGCGCCTGATGGATTACCTGTGCGACGAGTTCAAGAAGGAACAGGGTATCGATCTCAGGAAGGACATGCTCGCGCTCCAGCGCCTCAAGGACGCGGCGGAGAAAGCCAAAATCGAGCTGTCGAGCTCGCAGCAAACCGAAGTCAACCTGCCCTACGTGACGGCTGATGCGTCGGGGCCGAAACACCTCGCGATCAAGATAACGCGCGCCAAGTTCGAAAGCCTCGTCGAGGAACTGATCGAGAAAACCATCAAGCCGTGCGAGATGGCGATCAAGGACGCCGGCGTGAAGCTGTCCGATATCTCCGACGTGATACTCGTCGGCGGGCAGACGCGCATGCCGAAAGTCCAGGACAAGGTTAAGGAGTTGTTCGGCCGCGAACCGCGCAAGGACGTGAACCCCGACGAAGCAGTGGCAGTCGGTGCGGCGATCCAGGGCGGCGTGTTGAAAGGCGACGTCAAGGACGTGCTGCTGCTCGACGTGACGCCGCTGTCGCTCGGCATCGAAACCCTCGGCAGCGTGATGACGAAACTCATCAAGAAGAACACGACCATCCCGACCAAAGCGGCGCAGGTTTTTTCAACCGCCGAAGACAACCAGTCGGCGGTGACTATCCACGTGCTGCAGGGCGAGCGCGACGTCGCGTCCGGCAACAAGAGCCTGGGCCAGTTCAACCTGACCGATATTCCGCCGTCGCAGCGCGGCATGCCGCAGATCGAGGTCACGTTCGACATCGACGCCAACGGCATACTGCACGTGTCGGCCAAGGACAAGGCGACGGG
>JAYWDM010000152.1:0-17496 GCA_043779885.1 Betaproteobacteria bacterium
CAGAATGCGCGCGTGCACCTGGCGCTGTCGAAGCCGTCGGCGTTCATGCGCGAGCAACCCAAACCGAGCGCGTCGGTGCTGCTCAACCTGTATCCCGGACGCACTCTCGACGCGACACAGGTCAGCGCCATCGTCCATCTGGTGTCCAACAGCGTGCCCGATCTGCGCGCCAAAAACGTCACCCTCGTCGACCAGAACGGCAATCTGCTCAGCACCGAGCAGTCCGGCGCGCGCGGCGCGCTGGATGCCAGCCAGCTGCGCTACCGGCAGGAAATGGAACAAAGCTACAACGCGCGCATCGAGGCGATCCTCGCCCCCATCACCGGGCCGAACAACGTGCGCGCGCAGGTCGCGGCCGATCTCGATTTTTCCGAAACGGAACACGCCGAGGAAATTTACAAGCCGAACCAGAACGCGACCGACGCCGCGATTCGCAGCCAGCAAAACAGCGAGGCGACCAGCGGCAGCGGCAGCGCCGCGGGAGGCGTGCCGGGCGCGCTCTCCAATCAGCCGCCGGCCGCGGCGACCGCGCCGATTACCGCGCCGGCCGCCGCGCCAGGCGCAGCGGCGTCAGGCGCGGCGACCGCCGCGGCGCAGAATCTGCGCAAGGACGCGACCATCAATTACGAAGTCGACAAAACGATCCGTCATACGCGCCAGGAACTCGGCCGCGTCAAGCGGCTCGCCGTGGCCGTCGTCGTCAACCACAAGAGGCAGGTGAGCAGCGCGGGCAAGGTGAGCTTCACGCCGCTGAAGGAAGAAGAACTCGCGCAGATCACCAATCTCGTCAAGGAAGTCGTTGCCTACAACAAGGAACGCGGCGACACGGTCAGCGTGATGAACAGCGCGTTCAACGTGCCCGAGAAAGAAAAGCTGGTCGAGGTACCGCTGTGGAAGCAGCCCGACACCATCGAACTCGCCAAGATGATCGGCAAGAACATCCTGATCGCCGGCGTGCTGCTCTTTATCGTGCTGCGCGTGCTGCGCCCCATACTCAAAACGCTGAGCACGCCGCCGCCGGCGCCGGCCCTGACGGACCAGTCGGGTGACGACGATGCACCCGGCAACCGGCTCGGTAATTATGAACAGCACGTCGAACAGGCGAAACAGATCGCGCGCAGCGATCCCAAGGGGACCGCGAGTGTTTTAAGCGGCTGGGTGTCCGGCAATGGCCGATGAAGGCATAAACAAAAGCGCGATCCTGCTCCTGTCACTGGGCGAGGATGAGGCGGCCGAAGTCCTCAAACACCTGGCGCCCCGCGAAGTGCAGAAGATAGGCGCGGCGATGGCGGGCATGAAAGCCGTCTCGCGCGAGCAGATCAAGTCGGTGCTCGGTGAATTCTGCGAGCAGGCGCAGGAGCAATCCTCGTTCAGCGCGGCGTCGGGCGACTACCTGCGCAACGTGCTGAAAAAAGCGCTCGGCGATGACCGCGCCGCGCCCCTCATAGACCGCATATTGCAAAGCGGCGACTCGAGCGGCATCGACGGGCTTAAATGGATGGGTTCCGAGGCGGTCGCCGAACTGATCAAAAACGAGCACCCGCAGATCATCGCGACGATCCTCGTTCACCTCGAACGCGACCAGGCGTCCGAAGTCCTGGCCCAGCTCGCCGAGCAGACGCGCGGCGACGTGCTGCTGCGCATCGCCACGCTCGACGGCATACAACCGGCCGCGATGAAGGAACTCAACGACGTGCTGACAGGCCTGCTCGCCGGCAACAAGAACGGCCGCGGCACGCCGCTGGGCGGCGTGCGGGCCGCCGCCGAGATCCTCAATCTCATGCCGCGCACGCAGGAAGCCGCGATCGTCGAGACCGTCAAGCAGGCCGATACCGAGCTCGCCGACAAAATCGTCGAGGAAATGTTTGTGTGGGAAAACCTGCTCGCCCTCGACGACAAAGGCATCCAGATGCTGCTGAAGGAAGTCCAGTCCGAAGCGCTGATCCTGGCACTCAAGGGTTCTTCCGAAGAGCTGCGCGAGAAAATATTCAGCAACATGTCGCAGCGCGCCGGCGACATGCTCAAGGAAGACCTCGAGGCCAAGGGGATGGTGCGGGTCTCCGAGGTCGAGGTTCAGCAGAAGGAAATATTGAATATCGTCCGCCGTCTCGCCGATGAGGGACAGATCGCGCTCGGCGGCCAGGGCGGGGACGGTTATGTCTAGCAGCCCGGTCATACCGAAGGAAAAACTGTCCGCGTACCAGCGCTGGGAACTGCACACGTTCGATGCGCCGGCCGGCCCGCAGCCGGGCGCCGCCGCGCAGGCGGCGGACGCGGCCGCGGAAAAAGTCCGCCACATTCATTCGCACGCGTACGAAGCCGGCCGCGCCGACGGCCTGCGCGAAGGCGCGCAGAAAACGGCGCACGACGCGCAGGCGCTGCGCGCGCTTTTCGCCGCGATCGAGAGCCAGAGCCATGACGTCAATCAGCGCATCGCGCATGATGTGCTGGAACTCGCGCTGGAAGTCGCCCGCCAGATGTTGCGTCAGGCGCTGGCGGTTCACCCGGAACTCATTGCGCCGCTGATTCAGGACGCGTTGGCGCGCTGCGCGCAACCGGTGGCGCCCGCGACCATCACTCTGCATCCGGCGGACGCCGTGCTGGTGCGCGAACTCATCAATGATCAGCTGGCGAGCGGCGGCTGGCGTATCGTCGAAGACGCCACGCTTGCGCGCGGCGGTTGTCACCTGCACACCGCCGCAATCCAGGTCGACGCGCGCATGGACACCCGCTGGCAGCGGCTGGCCGCCGCGCTCGGCCAGAAGAGCGAGTGGCTCAAATGACCCCTGACGGCCCCGGCCTGAACGGCGCCGCGTGCACGCACGCGACGCTGAACCTGCCCGGCTTTCTGCACGATTGCCGCGAACTGATCGCCGCCACCGACGCGATCGTCGTGAGCGGCAAACTCACGCGCGTCGCCGGCCTGGTACTCGAAGCGTCCGGACTCAAGCTGGCGGTCGGCAGTTGCTGCCAGGTGTCGCTGCCGAACGGCAACTGCGTCGAAGCCGAGGTCGTGGGCTTTTCCGAGGACCGTTTGTTTCTGATGCCGATCAACGACGTGCACGGGCTCACGCCCGGCGCGCTGGTGACGCCGCTCGAAGTCACGCCGGAACACCCGGTGCTGACGATACCGCCGCGCCCGCGCCGGCGCGCCGCCGACCAGGCCAAACACGTGCCGGTGGGCGCGGCACTTCTGGGACGCGTGCTCGACAGCGCGGGCAAACCGCTCGACCGGCTCGGGCCGTTGCGCGGCGAGCGCAGCGTGTCGCTGCACAATCGTCCGCTCAATCCGCTGGAGCGCGCGCCGATCAGCGAGGTGCTCGACGTCGGCGTGCGCGCGATCAACGGGTTGCTGACCGTCGGGCGCGGCCAGCGCATGGGTTTATTTTCAGGCAGCGGTATCGGCAAGAGCGTGCTGCTGGGCATGATGGCGCGCTATACGAGCGCGGACGTGATCGTGGTCGGCCTGATCGGCGAACGCGGCCGCGAAGTGAAGGAGTTCATCGAGAACATACTCGGCGTCGACGGCCTCGCCCGCTCGGTCGTCGTCGCGGCGCCCGCGGATACGAGCCCCCTGATGCGCTTGCAGGGCGCCGCCTACGCGACCGCGATTGCCGAATATTTTCGCGACCGCGGCCAGCACGTGTTGCTGATCATGGATTCGCTGACGCGCTTTGCGATGGCGCAGCGCGAGATCGCGCTCGCCATCGGCGAGCCGCCGGTGACCAAGGGCTATCCGCCGTCGGTCTTCGCCAAACTGCCGCAACTCGTCGAACGCGCCGGCAATGCCGGGCCCGGCGGCGGCTCGATCACCGCGTTCTACACGGTGCTCGCCGAAGGCGACGATCAGCAGGACCCGATCGCCGACAGCGCGCGCGCGATCCTCGACGGTCACATCGTGCTGTCGCGCACCCTTGCCGACCAGGGTCACTATCCGGCGATCGATATCGAAGCCTCCATCAGCCGCGCGCTCACGAATCTGATCGAGCAGCCGCAATTCGAGCTCGTGCGCCGCTTCAAGTCGCTCTACTCGCGCCAGCACCGCAATCGCGACCTCGTGGCGGTCGGCGCGTACGTCGCCGGGACCGACCACGTGCTCGACGACGCGCTCAGGCTCTATCCCGGCATGGAAGCGTTTTTGCAGCAAAACATGACCGAGCGCGCGGGCTACGCGGACAGTATCGCCCGCTTGCGCGCCACGGTGGCCATGCCGCCGATGGCATGAACCTGGCGACTTTTGCCGAACCGGAGTAAACGATGGCGCAAGAATTTTCCCTGCACCGCCTGCTCGAAATCGCCACCACCCAGGCCGAGAAGGCGGCGGCCAATCTGGGCGAACTGAACCGGCAACTGCAGCAGCACGAGGAAAAACTCCTGCTGCTCTTCAAGTACCGCGACGAGTACCAGGAGCGCCTGCGCCGCGCCTGCGCGGCGGGCCTGGACGGCGCCGGATTGCGCAACTTTCATGATTTTCTGGAGCGTCTGGAGCAGGCAATCCTGCAACAGCACGCGCTGGTGGTCGGCGCGCGCACCCATGTCGAGAGCGGGCTGGGCGACTGGCAGGTCAAGCAACGCAAGTCCAAAGCATTCGATACGCTGTCACAACGGTTTCACGTCGCAACCCGGCGCGGCGAGGCGACCCGCGAGCAGAAAGTACAGGACGACTTCGCCAGCCGCGCGAGCGGCGGCAAGTCGCACTCGCGGCGCTAAACCCGCCGCCCCCTCAACGCGCAACTAGGGAGCAAAGCATGGAAAACGTGCAAGCCGCAATAGCCACGCCGTCACCGGTGCCTGCCAAAGCGTCCGCGGCCGAGGCGCCGGTTGATGACAACGGGGCGCCGCTGCCGAGCGCATTTCTGGCCGTTCTGACCGCGCAAGTGAAAAGCCTGAAGGCCGGGCTCAAGCCTGGCACGGATGGCGCTGACGCGAGCGCGACTGACGCGGATCCCGCCGCGGGCGTGACCGATGCAACGCTCGCGGCACCACCGGCCGCCGTTGCATTGCCATTACTGGCGGCGCTGCCGCCGGCACTTATCCCGCAGGGCGCTGCCGCGGCGCCTGCCTTTGCCGCCGGTGCGGCTGCCCTTACCGCTCGCACCGCCTCCGCCGCGGATTCCAGACTGGCCCTCGCGGTCAAGCCGCCGGTATTTCAGGGCGACGCGCAGTCTGCCGCCGACGCCGGCCCAGGCGTCGCGCCGGACGCCGCGCACAAGCGTGCCGCAGTCACTGCCCCCGAACCGCGCGCAACGCCCGCGCACGACCCCTTTCCAGGTGGCGCAACGGCGGAACTGGCCGCGCGCGGGGAATTGCTGCGTGCCGCCGGGCATGCGCCGCTGCAGGGCGCCGACAATCGCGAAAATGGCGCGCAGGCGGTCCCTCAGCTGGCGTTCACCCAGGCGCTCGATGCAACGCGTCCGGCGTCATCGGTTACGCCGGCCGCCCAGCTGCAACTGGACACGCCGCTCGCGATGGCCGGCTGGAGCACCGAGCTGGGACAAAAAGTCGTGTGGATGGTGGGAGAAAAACAGCACGTCGCCGAGCTGCGCATCAATCCGCCCGATCTGGGGCCGCTCGATATCAAGCTCACCATCGACGACCAGCAGACCACCGCGGTATTCACCTCCCCGCACGCGAGCGTGCGCGACGCGCTCGAGTCCGCATTGCCGCGTCTTCGCGAAGTGCTTGCCGAGAGCGGCATCATGCTCGGCAACGCCAGCGTGACCGCCGACACCCCGCGCGACGGTTCCGCATTTTCCCCGCCGCCGGCGCGCACCTCCGCCGCGGGCAGTGAGTCCGCCGAGGCTGCCGCCGCACGTTTGGCGCCGAATGTCAGCAGCGCCGCGCGCGGTCGCGGGCTCGTCGATCTCTTTGCCTGACGGTCCGGTCCATGCAAAGAGCGAAGCAAGCCTTGATTACGTCGCCTATTCAACTCATCGCAGCCGGCGCAGCCGCGCCATAATCCTGCGACCCACTCTGCAGAGGAATACACATGGCCGTTAGCGCAGTCAAAAAAGAGCGGGCCAAACCGGCCGACGAAGCGGACGCGGCGGCGGAAGCCAAGCCGGCCAAGGGCGGTTCGAAGTCCAGGCTGATGCTGGTGCTGGTGCTCGTGACGCTGGTCGGCGCCAGCGGCGGCGGCGCATACTGGTATATGCAGCACAACAACGCCGGTGGCAAGCATGCGGCCAAAGTCGAGCCGCCCAAACCGCCGGTCTTCATCCCGCTCGATGCATTCACCGTCAATCTGCAGATCGAAGAATCCCCGCAATTCCTGCAGGTCGGGCTGTCGCTTAAAGTCAGGGACAACGCGGTAGTCGACATGCTCAAGCTGCACATGCCGGAGGTGCGCGACCGCACGCTGCTGCTGTTGTCAAGCCAGGTCGCCTCTACGCTGCTTACCCTCGAGGGCAAGAAAAAACTCGCCGGCGACATCGTTGCCACGATCAACGCCATCCTGGATCCCGTGCCGGCGAATCCCGCGCCCGCCGCGAAGGAGAAGGCCGCCGAACCCGCCGAACCCGCGGAGAACGAGGAAAAGGGCGCAGCCGAGGCCGGCGACAAGCCCGCTGCCGAGGCCGCGCCCAAGCGGCCCGTGCTGAGCGTTCTCTTCACTTCGTTCATCGTCCAGTAAGGCCGCCATGAGCAAGGACTTCCTGTCGCAGGAAGAAGTCGATGCGCTGTTGAAGGGCGTCGCCGCCGAACCCGAGGCGGAGCAGGACGACGCGGCAGCCGCCCGCATCCGTCCCTACGACCTGGCGACCCAGGAACGCATCGTGAGCGGCCGCATGCCTGCGCTCGACGTCATCAACGAGCGCTTCGCGCGCTTTCTGCGTGCCGGACTTTCCGCCTTCGTGCGCCGCAACGCCGCGATTGCCGTCCGGCCGGTACGCATCATCAAGTACAGCGATTTCATCCGCAGTCTGGCGGCGCCGGCCAATCTCAATCTGGTCAAGGTCAAACCCCTGCGCGGCACCGGCCTCTTTTGTTTCGATCCCAATCTCGTCTCGCTGGTCGTCGACAACCTGTTCGGCGGCAAAGGCCAGGCGCGCACGCGAACCGAAGGCAGCGATTTTACGCCGACCGAGCAGCGCATCATTCAGCGCATGCTGGGCATCGCGTTCGCGGACCTTGAAAAATCATGGGCATCGGTGCATGCGCTGAAGTTCGAATTCGTGAAAAGCGAAATGAATGCGCAATTCGCCACCATCGCGCTGCCCAGCGAGGTGGTGGTCGTCACCACTTTCAACATCGAATTCGGCGCCGCCGGCGGCGAGCTCCACATCTGCATGCCGTACTCGATGCTGGAACCGATCCGCGGGTTGCTCGACAACAGCCTGCAGGGCGAACACATGGAAGCCGACAAGCGCTGGGGGCGGCTCCTGTCGCAGCAGGTGCAAAGCGCCGAGGTCGAACTCGTCGTCAATCTCGGCCACGTGGAGCTGACGTTCGATCAACTGCTCGGCATGCAGGTCGGGGACGTCATTGCGCTCGAGATTGCGCAGCCGATCGTGGCCGAGGTCGACCAGGTGCCGGTGATGGAATGCAAATGCGGCGTTTTCAACGGCCAGTATGCGCTGCGAGTCGAGCAGTTGCTGCCGAGCACGCTGCAGCAGAATTGACAGGAGAACGAGATGACACAAGTGGCAAGTCAGGCGGCCGCAGCGCCGGAAAACTGGGACCCGGCGACGCCGGACGCAGCGCGTGCGGGCGGCGAAGGCTCGACGCAGGTTGCGGCGCCGATCTTCGAACAGTTCGCGGCGTCCGGACTCAAATCCGGCGCACACAACGATATCGACATGATCCTCGACATCCCGGTCCAGCTCACGATCGAACTCGGACGCACCAAGATCGCGATCAAGAACCTGCTGCAGCTCGCGCAGGGTTCGGTGGTCGAACTCGACGGACTGGCCGGCGAGCCGATGGACGTGCTCGTCAACGGCTGCCTGATCGCGCAGGGCGAAGTCGTCGTCGTCAACGACAAGTTCGGCATCCGGCTCACCGACATCATTACACCGTCCGAACGCCTGCGGAAACTGAAACGATGACCGCGCGCGCGTGGCCCGGCGCATGCGCCGTGCTTGGCGGCGGAGTCGCCCAACTCGCCCGCGCGGAGTCCGCGCCGGCCGCGTCCGGCGCGCTTGGCGGTCAGATCCTGAGCCTCGTCATGGGCATGGCCGTCGTGCTCGCGGTGATCGCCGCGGTCGCGTGGCTCATGAAGCGCATCGCGCCGCGCAACTACAGCGGCGCCGGCGTGTTGCGCGTAATCGCCGGTGCCGCCGTCGGCCAGCGCGAACGCGTGGTGGTGGTCGAAATCGGCGCCACCTGGCTCGTGCTCGGCGTCACGCCCGGCAGCGTCAATGCACTGCACCAGTTGCCGCGCCTGGCCGGCGCTGAGCCCGCGGCTGCGACGGCGGGCGAACCACGCGCGTTCGCCGCCTGGTTCAAACACATGCTGGAGAAGCGCGGTGAACGCTAAACGACGCGCGCAGTGGGTCAGCGTGTTCGCGCTGTGCCTGCTGGCGCTGCCGGCGGTGGCGCAAAACATGGCGCTGCCCGCGCTCACGAGCACGCCGACAGCCGGCGGGGGCCAGGCGTACAGCCTGAGCATCCAGACGCTGCTGCTGCTCACGTCGCTGACTTTTCTGCCCGCGATCCTGCTGATGATGACCGGCTTCACGCGCATTATTATCGTGCTGTCCCTGCTGCGCCAGGCGCTCGGCACGCCGAGTTCACCGCCGAACCAGGTGCTGATCGGGCTCGCGCTCTTCCTGACGCTCTTCGTGATGTCGCCGGTGCTCGACAAAATCTACGCCGAGGCCTATGTGCCTTTCGCCGACAACAAAATCAACATGACGCAGGCGCTGGACAAAGGCAGCGTCCCGCTGCGCGGATTCATGATGAAGCAGACGCGCGAAGGCGACCTGGCGCTCTTCCTGAAGCTTGCCGAGCAAAAAATCGATGACCCGCGGGAGGTGCCGATGAAAGTGCTGCTGCCGGCGTACGTCACCAGCGAACTGAAAACCGCATTTCAGATCGGCTTTATCGTATTCATCCCGTTTCTGATCATCGACATGGTGATTGCGAGCGTGCTGATGTCGATGGGCATGATGATGGTCTCGCCGGCCATGGTGTCGTTACCGTTCAAGCTCATGATTTTCGTGCTGGTCGACGGCTGGGCGCTGCTGATCGGCTCGCTGGCGCAAAGCTTCGCCGTATGAAAATCCGGCATGAACGTAGCCCGGAAGGAGCGCAGCGCATTCCGGGGTATCTCGCCGACAACGGGCCGTCCTCGGATTTCATTCCATTCATCCGGGCTACGCGTGCTGCTGATGATTTCCAACCCCTGGCCCCGGCGCGCTTGCGATGACTCCCGAATCCGTCATGTCGATCGGGCAGCAGGCGCTGCTCACCATGCTGCTCGTCGCGGCACCCGTCCTGCTCGCCGCACTCGCGGTCGGCCTGGTGGTGAGCATTTTTCAGGCGGCCACCCAGATCAACGAAATGACGCTGTCGTTCATTCCGAAACTCATCGGCGTATTTGTCACGCTGGTCGTGGCGGGGCCGTGGATGACGACGCTGCTGATCGACTACATGCGCCGCCTCTATTCCAGCATCCCCACGCTCATTGGATAATTTGTCGCGAGTGGCGCCGCGCGCCTGCCCCACCGCATGATTACCCTTACTTCCGCGCAGCTCAACGCATGGATCATGCTGCTGGTATGGCCGCTCGCGCGCATACTGGCGTTGATCGCGGCCGCTCCCATCACCGGCAGCCAGCAATTTCCGGTCACGGCCAAGATCGGGCTCGCGGTCCTGCTCGCCACGCTGGTGGCGCCGACGCTGCCGGCGCCGCCGGCAGTCGACCCGGGGTCGCTGGCGGCCGTGATACTGCTGGCGCGCGAAATTCTGCTCGGCGTCGGCATGGGCATTGCCATGCGCGTGGTATTCGCCGGCGTCAGCATGGCGGGCGACGTGATCGGCCTGCAAATGGGGCTCGGCTTCGCGCAGTTCTACGATGCGCAGACCAGCGCGCAGGTGCCGGTCATCGGCCAGTTTCTGGGCTTGCTCGCGACGCTCGTTTTTCTGTCGCTCAACGGGCATTTGCTGCTGATCGCAGCGCTCGTCGACTCTTTCCACGGCGTGCCGCTGGATAGCGCAACAACACTGACCCAGAGCATGCTCGCCTTCACGCTGTGGGGCGGCATGATTATGCAGGCGGCTGTGCTGCTGTCGCTGCCGCTGATCGCCGCGCTGCTGATCACCAACGCGGCGCTGGGCGTGCTGTCGCGCGCCGCGCCGCAGTTGAACATATTCGCGATCGGCTTTCCGATTACCATCATTACGGGCTTCATCGTCCTGTTGCTGACGCTGCCTTATTTGATTCCCGCGTTCGAGCGGCTGTTCGAACTGGGACTGCAGGCGATGTCGCGAAGCGCCAGCGGCATTCCGCGCTGACGCGCACTGCCGCGGGTCAGGCGGCTGCCCGTCCGTAGCCGGCGACCGCGGCCGGCGGCACGCCGGTTGCCGCGACACGCGGCAAGGCGAAGAAAAACGTTGCGCCGCCACCGATGCTGCCTTCGGCCCACACCCTGCCGCCATGCCGGTGGACGATGCGCTGGACCGTGGCGAGCCCGATGCCGGTGCCTTCGAACTCGTCACGCGAATGCAGACGCTGAAAAACCCCGAACAGCCGGTGCGCATGGGCCGGGTCAAAACCGACGCCGTTGTCGCGCACGAAGAATACCGCCTCATCACCCGCGCCGGGGCGGCTGCCGATCTCGATCACCGCGGTGTCGCGCGGCGCGGTGTATTTGACCGCGTTCGACACGAGGTTGATCCACACCTGATGCAGCAGCGCGCGATCGGCCGGCGCTTTGGGCAGCGGCGCAATCGTTACGCGCACGTTGCGTCCGGCGAGGTCGGGCGCCAGTTCGTCCAGCGCGCGCTGCGCGGCCGCCGCCACGTCAAGCTCCGCCAGCCGCAATTCGGCGCTGCTGGTGCGCGAGAAAAAAAGCAGATCGTCGATCAGCTCACCCATGCGCGCCGCGGCGTCATTGATGCGTTTGAGGTGACTGCGCCCGCTGAAGGCAAGATCGGGCGGCAGCTCGCGTGCGAGGAGGCCGACGAAACCGGTGATGTGCCGCAGCGGCGCGCGCAGGTCGTGCGACACCGAATAACTGAACGATTCGAGTTCGCGGTTGGCCGCCTGCAACTGCGCCGTGCGCTGCTCCACGCGGCGCTCAAGTTCGGCGTGGAGATGCGTCAACTCGTCCTCGGCGCGTTTTTGCGCGGTAATGTCGCGCGCGTAGATCAGAAGATGCAGAGGCGACTCGTCGTTGTCGGCCACCATCGTGCAGCTCAGCGCGACCCACACCGTGCCGCCGCCTTTGCACAGGCAGCGTTTCTCGCAATCCGCCGTCTTGATGTCGCCGCCGATCAGCCGTTTCAACTGCAATCTCCAGCGCGCCCCGTTGTCGGGATGAATGACGTCCTCCAGCCGCAACGCGAGCAATTCCGGCTCGCGGTAGCCGAGCAACCGGCAGAAACTCTGCGGCATCTTCTGCAGGCGGCCGTCAAGGCCGGCGTGCAGCACCATCACCGACGAAAATTCCTCGGTGCGCGCGATCCTGAATTCGCTCATGTGCAGCTTGCGCACCATCTCCATCGCGAGCGACTGCGCGGTCGCGGTCGACCGCGTGAGCAACAACACGAGCGCGCACATGAGCAGGCTGATTACGCTGCCCGCGAGCGGCACTCCAACCGACGCCAGATAGGCGCCGCCGGCAGCCGGTTCGACGTAAACGTACCACACCGATCCGCCGAATTGAAGTCTGCGCACGCTGCCCGCGAGTTCGTCCGGCAGCGCGTCCGACGCCTGGAATTTTCCGCTATTGTCGTAAAGCAGGCGCGGTGCGGCCGCGCCCGCCGCAGCGGCGGAGAATATGGCGAGATGCCGTTGCGCCAGCATGGCGCCGCGCGTCACGTCCGCAATGAGTTCCTGCATATGGAACACCGCCCCCACCACACCCTTGAAAGCGGCGCGCCGCTCTTCCACCGTTGCCGTACGCGCGCCTTCGCGATATACCGCCAGGCTCAACGCAAAGTCGGTGCCCGCGCGCGGCGACAACAATTCGACCGGCCCGGCGCCGATCACGCTGCCAGTGTCCCGCGCCTGTTCGATGGCGGCGCGCCGCGCCGCGCTCACCAACTGATCGAGACCGAGTCTCACCGGCGCGCCCTGAAAGTTTACGCGCAGCGCAAGCGGGAAATAAGCCGGCCGCACACCGGGCGGATAAATATCGAAATCGCGGTATGGGCCGCCGGACTTTCGCCACCCGCGTTCAAACGCTGCCCTCCCCTCATGCGCGACGAAGGGTGAATACGACAGCGATTGCAGTCCTTCATGGCGTTCCGCGAGATCCAGGCTCGCGATGTAACGCTCAAATTCAACGGGCGTCACCGCTTCCGCACGCGTGAGCAGACCCCGCACGCCATACAGGATCTCGACGAAGCTGCGCATGCGCGCCTCGACCGCCTCGACAATGTCGTCGGCGTCGATTTGATCCGCGCGCTTCTGCGCGGCATGCTGGTCGCGCACCACGAGCACGGTGACGAGCCCGGTTATCAGCAGCCCCGCCAGCAATAACAGCCATGCCGCCCGACCCTTGACGATCGCGCGGCACGGGCCGGGCCCGAGCATGCCGCGTACACGCTGCGAAATCGCGGCCATGTTAGAAGGGGCGCAATTCCGTCACCGCACGATTTCGACAACGCCCTGCGCCACGCGCTGCGCAAACGGCACGCTCGATTCGATGCCCTCGGTGAACTCGACGATGCGAAATACGGCCGCGCCGTTGTCGCGCGCGATCTGCGCGGCGCGCCGGTTGAAAATCTGCCCGGCTTCGCCGTCGCCGCCGGTGGTGAAGCGCTTTTTCCTGAGAGCAACCAGAAAGCGGTTGGCGCCGAGTTCGGCCTGTTCGATCTGCCAGTTGGGCGCGAGCGGATCGATGACGGCGAACAGGATCGCGCCCGCGACTATGCTTTCCAGCGGCAGCGCAAGAGATTTGCTGATAGTGAGCGTCTCGTTCGGAATGAGCACGCCGCGCGAACTTACATTATCGATCCCCGTGCACGCGCCGCCGGCGAGGGCGGCCGCACACAGCGCGAGGCGCCGCAACCATTGCGTGGCCGCCATCATCGCAGCAGGCTGAATAAATTGAGCGAGGTTATTCTGATGAACGACTGCTGCGCCGCCTGCAGGTAGACCTGCTCGAGGTTAAGATCGCTGATCGCTTTCGCATAATCGAGGTCGGTCAGGCTCGAGAGCGTCTTGCTGTACTGCAGCGACAAATCCTCGCTTGACGCCTGCGCGGCATCGATTTCCCGCAGCCGCGTGCCGACACCGGCGCGCACCGTAAGCACGTTGTCGAGCGAGTTGTCGAGCGCCGACATCGCGCTGTTAAGGGAGTTCTGGTAGTTGGCGACCGACGCCGCGGTGGCGTCGGTGCCGGTGCCGAGCGCCGTGATCAGGCCCTGCAAAGTCGCGAATATGTCCTGGTTCGCGCTTGCCTTGACGGTGAAAGTATCACCGCTTGCCGGCGTGTTCTCGACCGCGAGCGCAGCGCCGAAATCGAACGGCGTCCCATTGGTGTCAGGCGGCGCCTGGGTGGCGAGGGTGATGGTGCCGCCCGGCACATAGGGGCGCAGATACGGGCCGGCGGCGGGGGCCGCGCCCGTGAGCAGCGAAACGTTGTTGACGTTGTCGACGATGTCGTAGGTGATTACGCCGGGAGTCACCGCGGACGCGTAAAACTTGATGGTGAAATCGCGCGCGTTGGCGGCGGTACGCCATTTGGCCGGGTCGGTCACGACGCCGGCGCTGACGACGCCGTTGCCGCTGTTGGCGGCGCCCTGCGCGGTCACGAAGGTGCCGTTGCCGTTTCGGATCGCGCGAAACACGCTGTCGCCGCCATCATTGATCGGCACCGCGCGCGACGGGCCGATCTGCGCGAGACGCTGGCCCCCGTCGCCGGCGTAGGTAACAGTGCCGGGGGCAGCCTCGGCAAACGGCTGGGTTGCGCCCTGAAATCCCGAAAATAGATACTGGCCGTTGCCGTCGTCGCGATTGGCGATGCCCAGCAACTCCTGGTAGCGGCCCTTGAGATCGGCGGCCATGCTCGCGCGCTCGGCATTGGTCAGCGTCGCATTGCCGGCATACACGGCGAGCGTCTTCACGTCCTGCAAGAGGGTCGTCAGATCGGCGAGCGCGCCCTCCGCGAAGCCGAGCGCGGACTTGGCGCGCTCGGCGTTGGCGCGAAATTGGTCGTTGAGCGCCTGTGATTGCTTGACGTCGAGCGCGCTGGCGGATGCGATCGGATCGTCGGACGGCGTTACCACGCGCTGGTTGCTCGAAATCTGCTGCTGCAGCTTGACCTGCGACTGCTGGCGCTGCTGGAGCGTCGCCACGCCGAGGTCGTACATTAACGTCGTGCTGATGCGCATGTGAGTTCCCTGGTGTCCTGAGTCTGAAATTCGCTGAACAAAAGATGCCGAGAATCGACGCCATACATTGTTGCAAATCCTCGCCAGGTTCCCAACCTGGCTGTGGTTTGCTTCGCGTCTGACATCGATTTCGACACTTTTGCAACGCGTGGGCTTGTCATTGAATTACCAATCTATCAACGAATTTCAGACTCAGGACACTAGCGTATGTCGAGTATGGACTGAAACAGCGTTTGCGCGATCTGGATCATCTTGCCCGCCGCCTGATACGCCTGCTGGTAACGCAGGAGGTTCGCCGCTTCTTCATCGAGATTGACGCCCGACACCGACTGCTGCGCGCTGGTCGACGAGACGACCAGCTGGTTCTGAGCCTGCGCGGTGATATCGACCTGCCGGGTCTTGTTGCCCACCATGCTGACGAGCTGGCTGTAGGCGCCCTGAAAAGTGGTGGTGCCGCCAGCCAGCGTATTTTTCGTTTGCAGACCCGCCAGCAGCAGCGCGTTGCGGCCGTCCGAACTGCCGCCGCTGTTCATGGTCACCGCAAAGACGTCGCCCGGCACCGGCGTGCCCGTGATCTGCACCGTCCAGCCGTTGTACGTAATGGCAGCACCCGGCGTATAGGCAACACCGACCGGATTGCCGGTGCCGGCGCCGCTGACATCGTAGGTCGTGGCGCTGATGAAGGTGAGCGTGACCGGTTGTTGCAGATTGGCGTCCGGCGGCGGCGGCACGTTCACGCTGCCGGCGCTGATCGTGCCGGACCCGGCGTTGGCAAGCACGGCAGTCGTGCGTATCGGCGCCGCCGCCGCGATCTGCGCCGGATCAGTCACGCTGACGGCGATATTGGCCCCCACGCCGCGCGTCGGCTGAATGAGGAAAGTGTCGCCGCTGGCCGCCGCGCCCGACGCCAGCGTGATCGTCACGCCGTCAACGGTTTGCGGCAGCGTCGCGTAGGTCGTCGTCGTGCCGTCGGATAAACGGGTTACGTCGTAGTTCGCGCCCGTATACGTGAGCCGGTAATCGCTGGTGGTCAGCGCCGCAGCGCTGGCAACGCTGGCGGTTACGATGGCATTGCCGGTATTGGTCGACTTGCCGATGACATCCGGCGCCGACACCGCGAACAGGTTGCCGCCGAGTGCGCCGTAGAGATCCTGGCCGAGCTGATTCTGATCGTTGAAGGACTGCGCGAGCCCGAGCGCAACGCGTCCGAGCGCGTTTTGCGCGGTATCCAGGTCGTTGGCGCGAAATGCGAGCAGCCCGCCGAGGCTGCCCCCCTGCAGGCTCGACGCGCTCAGGCGGACGGTATTGCCGCTGGTGACATAGCCCACGTCGAGGCGGCGCGGGTCGTCAAGCGCCGGCACGACCGTCAGCGCCATCGCCTGGCGGCCGACCACCAGATTCTGGCCATTGCCGATCACCACGTTGATGGTGCCGTCGTTTTGCGTCACGATGGAGGCGCCGACGAGCTTATTGAGCTGGGTCACGAGGGCGTCACGCTGGTCGAGCATATCGTTGGGTTGTTGACCCGGATTTTGCTGCGCGTTCAGAATGCGGCCATTGAGCGCGGCGATTTGCTGCGCGAACGCATTGACCTCGGAAATCGTGCTGGTGATCTGCGAGTTCACCCCGCCGCGCAATGCGTCGAAGTGGCTCGCCAGCGTGTTGAACCGCGTGGCCAGCGCGTTGCCGGCCGACAGCAGGGACTGGCGCGACGGAATCGACGCGGGACTGGTCGCCACCTCCTGCACCGCGCGGAAAAAATCCTGCAGCGCCGGCGACAACCCGGCGTTGGTGTCGGCGACCACGTTGTCGATCTGCGCGAGTTGCGCGTGATAGGTCGCGTAGTAGCTCGCCTGCGATTGCGACTGCGTAAGCTGCGTATCGAGAAACCGGCTGTAGGCGCGCGCCACCGTGTCGACCTGCACGCCCTGACCCAAAAACCCGCTGCCGGTATAGATGGGAATAACCGCGCTCTGCTCGATCGACTGGCGATGGTAGCCGGGCGTATTGGCGTTGGCGATGTTTTGCCCGGTCGTCACCAGTCCCGCGTGCGCCGCCGCCAGGCCGCTGATGCCGATGCCGAATATGCCTTCGCTCATGACCGTGCGCCCGGCGGGTTAACCGGTAAGGCTTTGGCGCAGCGTGCTGCCGTTGATGATGCGCGTGAGCTTGTCGGCGTACGCGGGGTCGGTCGCGTAACCGGATTTCTGCAGGCCATGGGCAAAACCTTTGGCGTCCTGCGCCTGTCCCAGTACGCCCGCGTAACGCGGATTGTCGCGCAACAGCTTCGCGTAGTCGTTAAACGACTCGCTGTACGAAGCATAGGCGCGGAATTTGGCCGTGACTTTTTGCGCGACGCCATTCACATATTCGGTCGTCGTCTTCTCGACCACCGGCCCCTTCCAGCTGCGCCCGGCCTTGATGCCGAACACGTTGTGGCTCGGTGTGCCGTCGGCAGCGCGGATTTCGTGCCGGCCCCAACCGCTTTCCAGCGCGGCCTGACCGACCATGAACCGCGCCGGAATACCGACGGCGCGCGCCGCATCGACCGCGTGTGACCATACGCGATTGACGAAGTCGCGCGTATGCGAGAGCGGCATCGGCGCCGCGGCGGGCAGTGCGGGCGGCGCCTCAGCGGGCGCCGCGACAGACACTCCGGCAGGCGCGGCGGCGAGCGTTTCCGCGAGCATCGTGGCGTGCAGCGTGGCATACGTCGCGGCGTCATTGGCGTCGGCCGGCCGCGCGACGGGCTGAATCGCCGCCACGCGTTGCGCCAGTGACCGCAACTCCGGCACCAGGGTCGATTCGGACAGCGTGGGCAGCACACCCGGTTGCACGGGGTCTGCGGCAGCGTCCGGCGCAATACCCGGCGCCGGAGGCGCTGACAGCTGGCGCGTCAACGCCGCGGCCAGTCCGATGCCGCGCGACGACATGTGCTGGGCAAGCTGCTGGTCGAGCATGGACGTATACATGCGCGATTGTTCGTTGTCGAAC
>JAYWDM010000153.1:0-6768 GCA_043779885.1 Betaproteobacteria bacterium
AGGAACACCGTCTGCATGTCGCCGGCCATGATGCTCGCCTGCGCGCGCAGTTGTTCGAGTGCCGCGGGATTGCGCTTCTGCGGCATGATGCTGGAGACGCCGGTAAGCTCTCCGGCGGCGAGCATGAACCATGGCACCGGTTCGGCATATTGCGCGTGGATGTCCTGTGCGAACTGTCCCATCTGCACCGCGGCAATGGACAGCGCGGTCGCTACGTCCAGCGCGCAGTCGACGGGCGCAAGATGGTTGGCGTCGTAGGCGTTCTCGATGAGTCCTTTGAATCCCAGCAGCGCGGCAAGGCGTTCGCGATCGAGCGGAAAGCTCGAAGTGGCGAGTGCCGCGGCGCCGAGAGGGCTTTGGTTCACGCGCCCATAGGCCTGCTGCAAGCGGCCGGTTTGACGGCCCAGCATCGCCGCGAGCGCGAGCAGGTAATGCGCAAAAGTCGTGGGTTGCGCCTGCACGCCGTGGGTGTAGGCGGGAATGATCGTTGCAGTGTGCCGCCCGGCCAGCGCGAGCAGTTTCTCGCGCGCGACGACCAGCGCTTCGATTTCCTGCGCGAGCCCGTCGCGCAAATTCATGCGCGCGATGGTCGATGCGATGTCCTGGCGGCTGCGCCCCGTGTGCAGCCGCGAGGCATCGGGTCCTGCCGCGGCGATGAGGCGCGGTTCATAGTCGAGGTAGTCGGCGGAGCGTCGCGGAGATGACACGCGCTCCTGCGCGATCACCCGCGCAATGCCGTTCGCGATCCGGCCGGCGAGCGCATGCGGCACGATGCCCGTCTCGTCCAGCATGACGATCGACGCCTTGTTGATCTCATCGAGGAATTCGACGGAGCGTCCGCCGCCGCGAAAAACCTCATTGATATCCATTTTTGATTCTGGCGTGTGGCCGCTCATGGGTCGTGTCCCTTCAGGAAAGCTGTTGACGATACATTATGCGAGGCACGCGTCAGTAAAGCCGGATATTCACCTGCCGGACTTCTTTCTCCACCTCGACGTATTCCCGCGCGATCTGGGCCCTTAACTCGTCCGGCGTCATGCGCTCGCCCGGCTCGCTGCCTTCGGCGGCGAGCTTCTGCACCATCTGCGGGGAGTTCATGCCCGCGGTGACCACGCGGTTGATCGCCAGAATGATCGTCTGCGGCGTGCCCGCCGGCGCGAAAAGGTTATAGCTGTTCACGATTTTGAAACCGGGAAAACCCGACTCGGCAACGGTGGGCAGGTCGGGGAAGGCCGCCACGCGCTTTAATCCCATCACGGCTACCGCCCGCACTTTGCCGGTCTTCATCGCCGCCGCGGCGGAAATGGCGCTGGCCGGCACCATATGAATCTCGCCCGACATGACGCCGACCAACGCCGGCGCCGTGCCCTTGTAAGGTACATGCTGGAAGTTCGCTCCCGACAGCACGGCGAGGCGCTCCATGCCCAGATGGACCATGGTGCCTATGCCCGAGCTGCCGTAACTGAGCGGCCTGACTTTCGTATAGGCGAGGAGGTCTTTTATCGATTTGACCGCTAGCGCAGGGTCGATCACCAGGATGTACGGTTGCGTGGTCATGACCACGATAGGCTCGAAAGCCTTGCGTACGTCGAAAGCCACTCGTTTTAACGCGCCGACCAGCAGGAGCGTATCGGTCGCGCTGAGTATCGTGTACCCGTCGGGGACCGCCTGCGCGCCGAGTTCCGCGGCGATGACGGTCCCGCCGCCGGAACGGTTGTCGACGACGACGGTTTGTCCCCAGTGCTCGTTCAGCATTTGCGCGGCGGCGCGCGTGACGGTGTCGTTGCCGGCGCCGGGCGCGACCCCGACGATAATTCTTACCGGCCGCAGCGGGTAAGCGGACGGTTTCTCCTGCGCAAGGGCAGCGCCTGCCGCGCCGGCGAATATGGCGGCAGCAACCATGCGGACAGCAGTCGTGAGCAAGCGCATATATCAACCCCGGTTCCGGCGCAAACACGGATGCTACCGATTTTATGCGGCGGCGTCTGCCGCTTGCGCCGCGATGGCAGATGGAATCGATTGCGGCTACCATTGCGGGTCTTGTTGCGCATACTGAACAACCCGCATGAGGAGCAGCGTTGCAATGGATTCCACGGAAAAAAAATCGGTCAATACGGCAACCGGCGCGCGCGCGCTGGTCGACGCCCTGCTGCGCGAAGGCGTCGACCATGTGTTCGGTATCCCGGGCACGCAGAATCTCGCGATCATCGATGCGCTGCGCGACACGCCGCAGATCCGGTTTATTCTGACGCGCCACGAGCAGGGCGCGGCTTTCATGGCCTATGGTTACGCGCGCGCGGGGCTGCGCCCGGCGGTGGTTACGGCGACCGAGGGACCGGGCGTCACGAATCTGGCGACCGGCATAGGCGCCGCGCATCGCGGCCTCGTGCCCGTCATCAGCATCTGCGGCGTGCAGGAGAGCGTCATGCGCGAGCGCGATGCCACGCAGGACATGGATCAGGTCACGTTCATGCGCCCGATCACCAAGTGGGCGTACAGCATCCCGAACGTGCAGAAGGTGCAGGAGTCGGTGCGCCGGGCGTTTCGCGTTGCGCTGACCGAACCGCAGGGACCGGTGCATATCGAGGCCGCGAGCGAGATTTTGCTCGAGCAGGCCGCGATTGAGGCGATCGCGCCGACGGCCTATCGCAACACGGTATTGCCGTCATGCAGCGGCGCCCAGCTCGATCAGGTGCATGCGTTGCTCGCAAGCGCGCAACGACCGGTGTTCGTCGTTGGCCGCGGCGTGATCAGCGAGGGGGCGACCGCTGCGATGGCAGCACTTGCCGAGCGCACGGGCATCCCGGTCGGGGCACTGCAATATTCACCCGATGCGTTTCCGTCGTCCCACGCGCTCGCACTGGGTCCGCTGGGCCGCAACGGCTTCGGCAGCGCCAACCGTATCGTGCCCCAGGCCGACGTCATCATCGCAATCGGCGCGCACATCGACGTTTTTTCGACGATGCACAAGTACGGGATATTCAACGCTGACGCCAAACTCGTTCATCACAGTGCCGCACCCGGCCAGATAGGGATCGTGTTTCCTGTCGCGCTCGGCGTGACGGGTTCGACGCTGAGCTTCATCACGGGACTCAGCGAGCGTGCGGCAAAATCCGGCCTGCGCAAACCGTGGGTCGATGTGGCGAAAGCGCGCGCCGACTGGGAGACGGAGCTGCAGGGCGCGGTGCGGCACGAGGCGGAGCCGATCCAATCGCAGTTGGTCGCCCACATGATCCGCAAAGTGCTGCCGCGCGACGGCCTCTTGGTCGTCGACGCGGGCAACGGCGGCAAGCACGTGCGCAGCTACTTCAAGAGCTACGAACCCGGCACCTTTTTCTGCATCGACGACTGGGCCTCGGTCGGCGGCTCGTTTCCGATTGCGCTGGGCGCGAAACTCGCGCGGCCGGATCGTCCCGTGCTGTGCGCGTCGGGCGACATGGGCGCGATGTGCAATATCGGTGAACTCGAGACCGCGGTGCGGGAGAAAATTCCGGTGGTCTACGTCGTGTTCAACGACCAGGGGCTCGGCAACGAGCGCGCCTTCCAGAACGAACACTACGGTGGACGTTTTTATGCGGTGGATTACCAGAACCCCGACTTCGGCGCGCTGGCGAAGGTATTCGGCGCGCACGGCGAGCACGTCACGCGTCCGGGCGACCTCGAAGACGCGCTGCATCGCGCGTTCGCCAGCGGCAAGCCGGCCATCGTCGACGTGATGATCGATCAGCACACGCTGGCGCCGGTGGTGTACAAGGGGTAGACCGCTTCATCGCGCCCGGAACTCGCGCGACCGTTCGCCCCCGGATCAAGTCCGGGGCAGGCTCTGATGTATGCAAGGGCGAACGCGTTTGCCGGGCGCCCGCGCCGTTTGTGCTTCTATACATCAGCACGAACGGCCTCTCGCAAGAAGCGTGCGCGTCATTCTCCCCGTATATTCGCGGCGCGGATCATTGCCGGTTTATCGTCCAGTCATAGGGAAAAAAACGGACTGCAAATTCCTCCGGAATCCGGCTGTCGCGATATTGATTGACATAGTCGATGAGCGAGCGCGACTTCGCCAGAAAATCGGCCGGGTAAAAATCCAGGATTGCGGATAACCGCACGACCTTCGCATTGTCGTCGACAAGCACATTGCGGTCTTCGTTGAAAAAGCGCCGCGCCTCCCGGTCGAGTTGCTCGTCGAGCGTCGCCGGCCGGAACGGTTCGCGCGGCAATCGCGGGCAACTGACCGCCATGCAGTTCAGCGCGACGTGGATGCGCGGGTCCCCGAGCGGGCGTATGACCTTGTTTTCGTAGTCGTAGAGGGTAATCGGCCTGCCTCCAACCATGACTTTCCCAAATGCAAAAAAAGAGACTTTTCGCAGCCCCGCCAGCGTCGCGGGGATGCCCGTCTCGATCACTTTGTGCATCGCCAGCGCGTTGTAAGCATTGATGTGATAGGCGAGGACATGCGCGGGCGTGGGGAACAATCCAGGATGCGTCGCCGGGCCCGCGTCATAGACATAAGCGACGAACCGGTCAAGATCCCGGCGGTCGGCGGCGATCGCCGCAAAATCGACACGCCCCAGATCATCGACGTGCTTCTGCAGCACGCTTGCCCAGGCCTCATACGGCGGGCCCGCCGGCGGGCTTGCCGCGAGGCCGGATGTCAGCGGTCGCGGCACGGACGCGCAACCCGCCAGCGCACCCACTATCGCCGCGCAGAACAATCCGCGCAGTTTTCGCATGGCATCGCTCATGGTCGGGTTGGCTCTGCTGCGCGTGCGTAGCGTTCATCGGCGCAGCCATGTTTCGCGCGTCCACGCGCGTTCTTTTGATTAAGTCTGACCGCCAGTTTCGGCGGTATTCTGTCCTCGAGCAAGCAGGTCACGGGATTGAAGAACAGCACCTTGTTGCCGCGCTCCACCTTTGCCGGCTGCAGCAGGTAATCGTCGCGCTTGGCGTTATGCACGCACATCGACAGCGGCCCCTCCGGCGTCATGACCATGAATGAACAGGCCGCGCATCGCGCGCCATCAAGCATGGTGGCATCCATGAAGTTATGCACGAAGAAGGAGGGTTTTCCAACCTTCAGCGGCAGCGACACGCCGTCGCGCCGGATACTCCAGGCCAGCTTGGCGAGACGCGCAATTATTCCCCGCGCATGGCCGGGATGCAGCAAGAGGTACGACGCGATCGTATGCGCAAGCCTTGGCTTGTTGGCGCGGTCAAAGCTGAGTTGCGCGCTCGAGTCGAGCACCTCCTGCACGAATTCCGCATCGTGCAGAAAATCATGCATTTTGCCGTTTACGATCAGCCCGTAGGCGTAGCGATTGCATTCGGCATGGCCGGCAGCCGCGGCGCCGAAATTCAACGCGGTACCCGCGCCCCGCGAAATGGCTGCCATCACGCGGTCGGCGGTCACCGTAAAGCGGTCGCGGCCCGTTCCGCGGCCGATGGCGGCCCCGACCTGGAAGGATGCGAGCCGTACGACGTCTGCGTGTTCGATGAAGAATTTCACGATTGCGGGCACCTGATCGAAGTTGCCGCGAATGTAGCGGACGATTTCCACCAGTTCGCGACGATCGCGCAAGGTCGGGTCGCCACCGGTGACCTGCACATCGGTGTTCGGCCCGTAGTGCGCGTGGACCAGATCGATGCGGCGAAACACCTCGTCAACGGGAATGTCCCGCAGCGCCTCCGATGATTCAGACAGGTAGCAATACGAGCAGTCCAGGTTGCAGCGCTGGGTAATCTCGAGAGCGACGCAGCCGATTGCCATGCGCCGGCCGATCATCTGCGACGGCGCCCACTGTCCGGCGCGGATCATGCGCTGGCGCGCCGAATCGAGCGGGGACGAGCGGTTGTCATCCAGCTGGTACGGCTGCCAGTTGCGTATTTCAGCCGCGGTGAGTAATTTCTCCATCGCCTTGAACAGGGAAGTATGCGCGGACATGTCCCCGCGCTATGCAATAGGTGCTCAGGATTTCCACTTGATGCGTTGCGTGACAAGCCGGTCGACCAGTACGGTCAGTTTTTCCGATTCGGTCACCACTGCGTAATATCCCCCGAGCGCGGGTTGCACCACCGCGCTCCAACCCTTTACCGACGCTGTCGCTGCCGCGCCAATCTGCGTGTCGGGAACCACAATCAGCGTCGCCAGCCCATGCGGAGTTTCAAACACGATATGCCAGCCGGATCGCGCTCCCCACGGACACAGTTTGACGTAACGCACGCGCCCGATCGGTTCCCTGAGTTCCGCACCGACACTGCGTATTGCCTCGCGGAAGATTTCCGGTTCCGTGTTGAATAGCTTCGTGAACGAATCGGGTTCTTCGGCCACATGCTCGATGGCGAGCCGCGCATATTCGAGCGACGAGGCACGCGTCGATTCGTTCGGCGGGACTCCCTGCGCGGACGGGTTCGGCGAGGCGCTCTTCAATTCGTCGGGCGGGATGCCGCGGAATTGGCTAAAACCCAAAGCGACCGCCAGGACGACGCTCGCGGCAAGCGCCCACGCCCTCCATGCCGGACGGGTGGCGCGAGAGTGCCGCAACAACACCCGTTCAGCGAGTCCCTCCGGCACAGCGATGTTAAGCGCACGCTCGATCCGCGCGTCGGCGAGGTCCACGCTCTGCGCAAAAGCGAGGCAGTCCCGGCAGTCGCGCGCGTGGCTCTGCGCAGCCGCTGTCAGGTGGCGCGGATCGGCCAGTTTGTGACGGTGAAAATCAAGACAGTTCATTTTGAACTCCTGCGTCTTTCGGCATCCGGGTAGTGGTTGCGCAAAGC
>JAYWDM010000154.1:0-6765 GCA_043779885.1 Betaproteobacteria bacterium
GGCCCAGCGCGCGGTTTCGCTGCGGATCAGTGCGCCAAACTCTTCCGGCGTGCCGGTTTTTACCTGTGCGCCCATCGTGTCGATGCGGCCCCGCACGTCCGGTCGTGCGGCAATGCGATTTAACTCGGCGTTAAGTCGGGCTATCGTGCTCGCGGGCGTGCGAGCCGGCGCCACGACACCCAGATAGCTGGTGACGACGAAGGCGGGCAAACCCGCTTCGGCGATCGTCGGAATTTCGGGCGCCGCGGGCAGGCGGGCAGGGCCGCTTACACCGAGCGCGCGCAAACGGCCGGAACGCACGTGCGCAAGCCCCGCGGTCGGATCGCTGAACATCAGTTGCAATTGCCCGGCAACGACATCGGTGGTCGCCGCGGCCGCACCTTTATAGGCGACATGCACCAGCTTGATGCCGGCGGTCCTGGCGAAGAGTTCCATGCCCATATGCGGCGATCCGCCGATCCCCGGCGAACCATAGTTGATCTTGCCCGGATTGGCTTTCGCGTAAGCGATGAGCTCCGTGATGTTGTTGAACGGCTGCGCCGGATGCGTGACCAGCAAAAGAGAGAACGTGACGACCTGCCCCACGGGCGCGAAGTCCCGCAGTTGATCGTATCCCATGCTCTTGTACAGACTTTTGTTGATCGCCAGCACGCCGATAGTACCCATCATGATTGTGTAACCGTCGGGCTCGGACTTCGCGAGCAGCTCGGCGCCTATGTTGCCGTTAGCACCCGCGCGTGGGTCGACCAGGAATGTCTGCCCCCAGTGCTCTGAGAGTTGCTGCGCGAATATGCGGGCCACGTTGTCGGCGGCGCCGCCGGCGGCGGTGGGCACTATCATGCGAACTGCGCGGACCGGATAGCTTCCACCGGTTTGCGCCGCCATGGAAAAACCCGTCAGACATGCCGCCGTCCCCACACAAATGCGGATCAGCAATTGTCGCGTTGCGGTTCGCATGGTGCATGCTCCCTGCGTAGTCGAGATCGATTAATCACAGTTGCCCGGCAAGATGGTTACACAACAATGGCGGCAATGAAAGAAGAATACCGCCGGCGCCGTTCGCCCGTTGTATTGACGGTACCTTGCGCTTGCATCTAACATGCGGCAGCTGCGTTGTCGATAACGTTGCCGCTTTCACCTCGATGCAAGCGATCGGTTTCCACACACCGCCCCCGTTGCAGTGTTTTTTTATCCAGCCAACCAGGACGCCAGCCATGACTGCTAACCCGCCTGTTTCAGTGACGACGAGCATTTCCGGTGCCCAGGCGCTCATCAAACATTTTGTCGCGCGCGGCGTCCAATATATATACGGCGTGCCGGGAGGTGATTGCAGCATCGATATCATCGCCGCGGCTGCAGAGCAGGGCATCAGGTTCATTCTCACCCGCAGCGAGAATTCGGCGGCCATGATGGCGGCGGCGGCTTTCCAGGTGAACGGAAGCCTGGGTGTGGTGCTGACGACCCGGGGTCCCGGCCTCGCCAACGGTGTAAACGGCGTGGCCTGCGCGATGCTCGATCGATGCGGCATCGTGTTGATCAGCGACGGCTACGAGAACGACCAGGCGTTTGTCAGTCATCAGCGTTTCGATCAGCAACGGGTTTTGGAGCCCGTAGTCAAAGGTTCGCTGCGCATCGACGACCCCACCGTGCTGCCTGCCCTCGGCCCTTTGCTCGATCTGGCGCGAGCACGGCCGGCAGGCCCGGTCTATCTCGAGGTCACGGGAAAAGGCATGCGGGGGAATGCGCCGGTCATGTCGTTGCCGATGCAAGTCGCGCCAGGCGCGAAGCTGGCGCCGCATCAGCCTGCTTTGATTGCCGCGGCGCGCAACATGATGAAGCAGGCGCAGCGGCCGGTGATCATTGCGGGTCTGCAAACTCGCGACCAGGGTGCGGCGCATGGCCTGCGCGTACTGGCCGCGAAGTGGCAATGCCCGGTTTTTTCAACCTATATGGGTAAGGGCGCGTTGCCGGACGCCGATCCATTGATGGTTGGCCATTTCATGGCGGGAGGGGCCGAAGACGAGACGATGAAGGCGGCAGATTTGATCCTCGCGTATGGCATGGATCCGATCGAACTGCTGCCCAAACCCTGGAAATATGGCGGGGCGGTGATCGATGTCAGTACTTATCCTTTCGACCGCAATCATTACTCTCCCGCCATCGCGCTTTTCGGCGAGTTGTCCGAGGCCGCGCTCCAGCTTGCGGACGGTCTGCCGCGCAGCCCATGGCAGGCGGACGCGGTACACGCATTGAAGGGTCACATGCGCGAGCGCGCAACCACCGATGCGGCAGGCGCGATTACGCCGACCTATCTTGCGCAAACGGTTTGCCAAATGCTGCCGTCCAATGCCCGCATTACGGTCGACGCCGGCGCGCACATGCTGCCGGTTTTGGCGTTCTTCGAGTCCAGGGAACCTTATGACGCTCTGCTGTCACGAGGATTGGCCACCATGGCCTACGGCCTGCCGAGCGGAATCGGTGCGGCAATGGCGGATCCGGCGCGGCACGTCGTGACTTTCACGGGAGACGGCGGCTTGATGATGTGTGCGGCGGAGCTTGCGACGGCAGCGCAGGCAGGCTGCAGGTTGACCGTCATCGTGTTCAACGACTCGTCCATTGCGATGATCGGCGTCAAACAGAACCAGCGCGGATTCGATCGCGTGGGTATGGATTATTCTCCCAGTGACTTCGCGCAGGTGGCCGCGGGGTTCGGGTGCACGAGCTTTACGGTGAAAGAACGTGCCGACCTCGCGCCGACGATCGGGAAGGCGCTGGCTTGCGAAGGGACAACTGTCGTCGACGTGATCGTGGATCACGCGACGTATGAGCAGCAAATCCGCTCCCTGCGCGGATGAGCCGGTCGTTGGCGGCATGACGCATCCGGCGATGTACCCGATACTCAAGATTCCTTCTGCATGCGGCGAGTTGGCGTGCCGCGTGGCGGGTGCAGGCGCGCCGCTCGTCCTGCTGCATGGCGGCGCCGGTTCATGGACCCACTGGAAGCGCAATATTGCTGCGCTCGCTTCCCGCTGGCAGGTGCATGCGGTTGATTTGCCCGGGTGCGGCGACTCGCCTGATGTGCCTGCGGGGACGACCGCAGCCGCCTATACGGCGCTCGTGACCGCCGCGCTCGAGGGCTATCCAGGCTTCCGGCGTCCGCTGTTCCTTGCCGGTTTTTCATTCGGCGCGGCAGTTGCCGCCGCCGTCGCGGCGCGGCCCGCCACCGCAGTCGCCCGTATTGCGCTGCTGGGCCCGGGCGGATTCGGGCAACCGGTTGGGCGCGCACTCAACCTGCGCAAAGTGCCGTTCGGGGAGCATGACGTTGCCGTGCGGCAGGCGCTCGCCCACAATCTTCGCGAGATGATGCTTGCGGACGCGGATGCCATCGATGACGACACGCTCGCCCTGCACCGCGACAACGTCATGCGTGCCCGCTTCGACAGCCGGCGGGTGAGCCTGTCCGACAGCATGCTGCGCGACCTCGCGCAGATCCAGTGCCCCGTGCTGGCGGTCTGGGGCGAACGCGATAGCCTCGCATACCCGTCGGTCGACGCGCGCGCGCGGCTGTGCCGCACGCTCGGGCGGGACGTGACGGCGGAAATCGTCCCAACGGCCGGTCACTGGGTTCAATATGAAGCACCCGGCGCGGTGAACGACGCGCTGGTGCGTTTTTTCGACCCTGCTTAGTCGACGCGGGATTCCGGTAGCGGCTCGTGAGCCGCGCGATTAGTCCGCCCGGCACTCTCGCAGAAGCGCCGCCAAACGGGATACGCCGTCGTCCGTTTCAAGCGCGAACACGGCTTGCATGATCTTTTCCTGCAGGGGCGGATCGGCGGTTGTCGCGGTCAGAGTACGAAACTTGCAGATAATGCCCTCACGATCGATTGGACGCGCGGGCGTGCCAACCGAGTCGAATAGCGTGCGCGCGACCGCGCGCCCGTCTTTGAGCCTGAAGCGGACACCGCCAGGGTATTTGGCCGGCAGCAGGCGGTCCAATTCCGGGTCGGCCACGCCCGTTACCTTGTCCATTACCGCCAGGATGTCCGGGCGCGTCATGTTTTGTTCGCTGAACGAGCGCGGATCCTGCGGGTCGAGCAGCAGCGTGGCGGCTACTGCATAGGGTAGCGAGTACTGCGCCGACATCACCGAACGGGGCCGGTACTGCATGCGGCCTTCGAGCAGCATATGCGGCCCGACGATTTCGGCGGCCACGATGTCCTCCGTGCGCACGCCGGAATCGCTGACGCACTCCCGGATGGCGTCGACGAACGCGTGAAACATGCGGCAGCACGCGTACAGCTTGACGCTGATCTGGTCTATTTCCCACGCCGCGCCCAGGTTGCGCGTCACGCGCGATGCGTCATCCGCGCCGGCAAACATGCGCACGAAGCCGTAACGGCCGTCGATTCCCTGGCGCGGTCCGCGCAGTCCGGCCGCGGCGAGTTCGGCGGCGAGTATGCCGTTGTGGGACGGCAAACCGCCGTGCAGCCGTTTGACCATATTGCCTGCCGGATCTTCGGTGAACTGCATGACGCCGGACGCCATCGATACGGCGAGCCCGAAGGCGGATTCAAGTTGTTCCGCCGACGCTTTCAGCAGGCTCGCCGTGGCGGCGGTCGCGCCGAATACACCCGCGACCGCAGTGCCGTGAAAACCGCGGGACATTGCCGCGTTCGCCGCGGCGCCCACCCGGCACTGTGCTTCATAACCGGCGATGACTGCGGTGAGGAAATTCCGCCCGGTCGCCTGTCGCGCCTCGGCGACCGCCAGCGCGGCAGGTATCACGACTGTGCCGGGATGACCGAACGACTCATCGTGCGTGTCGTCGAGTTCGATGCCGTGCGCCGCGGTCCCGTTCGCGAGTGCGGCGACGCGCCTGCCGACGCGCTCGCCGTGTCCATACAGGGTGCTTTCCGGTTTGTCGCCGGTCGCCTTGGCATAATCGCGGACTATGGCGGACCACGGCAGATTCGCGCTGTGGAGCGCTACGCCCAGATGGTCGAGCACGAGGTCCTTGGCCCGCTCGACGACGCGGGGAGGGACATCGCCCAGGTTGAGCGTGCTCAGAAATGCCGCGAGTTCAGCGGTGTAATCAGGCGTGGCGGCGATCATGAGTTGCCTTCTCCCGGATCCGCGTGTCGTCTCGCGGCAAGCGGGAAAAAATGCGCGCTGACGTGTCGTGCCGGACTTGACGCGTGTGTGTTTTCGACTTAACGTGGCAAGCATAAATGGAACATTGTTCCATATTATGGAACGTATGATAATTGAAACGTCCGGCACGCGTCAAGCCGGGCCCCACGCGCCAACCCGCCTGCCGCGCTGCGCTATGCCGGCAGCGGGGTGCGACGCGCAGCGCATGAGGAAGCCATGGATTTCGAGCTGACGGCAGAGCAGGAATTGATGCGCGATGCCGCGCGCCGGATGGTCGAGCGGGAAATCCTGCCGCGGCTTGCCGCCCACGACCGGGGCAAGGCGTTGCCGAAACCGGTATTTCTCGAAATTTTTGACGCCGTCGCCCGCCTCGGATTGCTTGCGCCGCGGCTGCCGGAAACAGCCGGGGGCTCGGGCGTGACGATGCTCGACTACGGCATCATGTTCGAGCAGATTCCCCCCGCCGTCAGCATGTCCACGCTGTCGCAGGATGTCTGCATCGCGCGCATCTACGCCGAAGGCAACGACGACCAGCGCGCGCGGTTCCTGCCGGACCTGATCGCGGGGCGCAGGATCGGGTGCACCGGCTCGACCGAGCCCGACACCGGGTCCGACCCGCGCGGCATCAAGACCCGCATTACGCAGGACGGGGACACGCTGGTGCTGAACGGGCGCAAGATGTGGATCACCAACGTGTCCCTGTGCGACACGATGATCGTTACGTGTCTCGATGCCCGCGCGGGTCGCGCTGCGGGCCGCATCGTCAAAGTAATCGTCGACCGGAGCGAGTCGCCGTTCGAAGCGCGCGAAATCGACGCGATCGGCCTGCAGCAGGGCCTGCTGGGCGAAGCCGTTTTCGACGACTGCCGCGTGCCGGCCGCGAACCTGGTCGTCTCGGAACAGGGCGGCACCGAGGTGCTCAAGACCACCTGGAACGTCAATCGGCCGCTGGTCGGCCTGCAGGCGGTGCATCTTGCGCAAAGGGCGCTGAATGTTGCGCTCGATTACGCGAAAGTACGCAAGGCGTTCGGCAAGGCGCTGGCCGCACACCAGTTGATTCAGGAGCGTTTGTCCGACATCGCGACGGCGGTGACGGCGAGCCGCCTGCTTTGCTATAGAGCGCTTGCGCTGGTGGATCTGGCGCAGGCGGCGGACGGTGCCGCGGCAATGGCGAAACGTTACGCGCAAAATGCCTGCGGCGAGGCGGTGTGGCAGGCCATGAACGTACTCGGTGCGCTGGGATTGTCACGCGAGGCGGGCATTGAGGAAATGTACCGGGACATACGCATGCTGCCCATACCCGATGGGACCAACGAAATTCTCGCGCTGATCCACGGCCGCGAACTGACGGGCGTCGAGGCGTTTCGCGGCCTCGCGGGCGAAGCCTGAAGAGCGCGCACGGATAACACGCCATGACCGATAGTTTTCTCAGCGCCGTGACGGTGGTCGAAGTTGGCGACCGCCAGGCTGCAGGCAGTTGCGGGTCGCTGCTGGCCGAACTCGGCGCGACCGTCATCCTGATCGAAACGGCGGGCGCACAGCGTGTCGGTGGCAATAAATGGGAGCGCCGCGCTGTCATCGCGGCGGGCAAGCTGAGCGTGGCCATCGATCCCG
>JAYWDM010000155.1:0-6732 GCA_043779885.1 Betaproteobacteria bacterium
TTCCCCACTGCTGCCTCCCGTAGGAGTCTGGACCGTGTCTCAGTTCCAGTGTGGCTGATCATCCTCTCAGACCAGCTACGGATCGTCGCCTTGGTGGGCTTTTACCCCGCCAACTAGCTAATCCGATATCGGCCGCTCCTATAGTGCGAGGTCTTGCGACCCCCGCTTTCCTCCGTAGAGCGTATGCGGTATTAGTCCATCTTTCGATAGGTTATCCCCCGCTACAGGGCACGTTCCGATATATTACTCACCCGTTCGCCACTCGCCACCAGGGGTTACCCCCCGTGCTGCCGTTCGACTTGCATGTGTAAGGCATGCCGCCAGCGTTCAATCTGAGCCAGGATCAAACTCTTCAGTTTAATCTCTGCAAAAATTAATACTCTCGCTTGACGTTTTTTAAAACTTCATGCGAGCACTTCTGTTTTTAAAGTTGCGCACCTTCCGCGAACGGACGGATACGCTGCTCCAAAACCAAGCGCCCACACTTATCGGCTGTATATTTTTAAAGAGCGGTGGGTCTGCGAAAAACCGTATCGAACTTTGCAGGACCCGAAAGACTGAAGATTATAAGGAAGCTTTTTCAACAATGCAACACTAATCTGCAATTTTATTGTTTGCCACGGTCGATATATTGCCGCAGGCCTGTCATTATTTGCATTTTTTTCCATACCTTGACTGAAAACCGGAACACCAGATGTATGACTCAATCTGCCAGCGCATTTGACGCTCCACCCGGCCCGGGCGAACCGCTCGACATTACGTTCAATCATGACGCGTTATCGCATCTTGCGGGCGCATTCGCGCGTTACGGCGATGCGTTTCGCGTTTATTCCCCCATAACGCAGGCGCACATTTACGTATTCAGTCACCCCGACCACGTGAGGCACGTGCTCGTCGACAACCACCAGAACTATACCAAGGGCATCGGCATTGAGCGCGTCGGCATCCTGCTCGGCAAAGGGATCATGGTCAGCGAAGGAGAACTGTGGCGCCGCCAGCGCCGCATGATCCAGCCCGCATTCCACCGCGACGTTATCGCGCGCATGTTCGGGCACATTCGTAAAGCCAATCAGCGGTTGCTCGAAAAATGGGTCACGTGCGCCGGCAAAAATCAGGCGATAAACGTCACCCAGGACATGAGCGACGTCACGTTGAATATCGTTCTGCGCTCGATATTCGGCGACGACCTCGAAACGATCGTCGAATCGCACGGCACCAATCCGTTTGCGCTGCTCACCGACGAAACCGAGCGCAACCTTGCTTTCGCGTACAAGTTCCGCGCACTGTCCAGACCCATCATGGAGTGTGTTGCGCGCCGCCGCGCGCAAGGTCACAAGCGCACCGACCTGCTCGCCATGTTGATGGCTGCGCGCGATCGAAAGTCCGCGGACCCGATGCCCGACAAGCAGCTGCTCGATGAAGTAATGACGCTGATCGTCGCCGGCCACGAAACTACCGCAAGTGCGCTCAACTGGATGTGGTATCTGCTGTCGCAGCATCCGGACGTCGAGCGACGCTTACATGAGGAAATCGACCAGCTTCCCGCAACCCCGGCAACGATGGATGAAGTTGCCCAACTCGCCTACACGCGCCAGGTGATTGAGGAAACCCTGCGTCTTTATCCCCCGGGCTGGCTGCTGACGCGGCGGTCGATAGAATCTGACCGCATTGGCGGCTATGCAATCGCCCCGCATTCCGATGTATTTATTTCCCCGTACATCGTGCACCGGCATCCCGCGTTCTGGGCCGAACCGGAACGCTTTGACCCGGATCGCTTTGCGGCGGCCCTCGCGGCGCAGCGCAACCGCTTCTGCTATCTGCCGTTTGCGCTCGGACCGCGCGCCTGTATCGGCGAGCATTTCGCCATGGTCGAGATGCTGCTGCATACAGCAATGCTGGCGCGGCATATCCGTCTGCGTTATCTTCCGAAACAACCGATCGAACTCGAGTGCCAGGTCAATTTGAGAAGCAAGCACAGCATCCACATGCTGCCGGAAAATCGCCATTCATGAAATTTGCAACCCTTAACGAAGCACTGCTTGAGCGCCGATCGAGCAAGCGCACCATTCATTACGTCGAAGGCGACAGCAAGGAGCGCGAGCTCATGTTTGGTGAACTGCATGCCCGCGCGCTCGGCCTGCTGCATCACTTTCAATCCTGCGGTGCGGCGCCTGGCAGCGAAATGATCTTGCTGCTCGACAGCAACGCGCAGTTTGTCGACGCCTTCTGGGCATGCGTGCTCGGCAATATCATCGCGGTGCCGCTTGCGCCCGGCGTGACCGACGAGCAAAAACTGAAGTTTTTCCGCATACTGGGCAAGCTCAAAAAGCCGCATCTGTGCACTGACCAGAAGATTTTTGCGCGCCTGAATGCGTTTGCAACGAGCAAGGCACGGGCTGAGGAGCTTGGGCGCATCAAAGCGGGAACGGTGTTTCTCGACCAGTTAGACGATATCTCGCGGCCCGGCCGCCCCCACACGACAAAACCCGACGATATCGCATTCGTCCAATATTCATCAGGATCAACCAGCGAGCCCAAAGGGGTCGCCCTCACCCATCGCAATCTGCTGACCAATATCGCGGCTATAGCACATGGCATCGAGCTTGCCGAAACGGATGTGGGGTTGAGCTGGATGCCGTTGACCCACGACATGGGATTAATTGGATTTCACTTAACTCCTTTTGTCATGAATATAACGCATCACCTTATTTCTACTTCTATTTTTGTTAGGCGACCGCAATTATGGCTGACCCAGGCTGCCGCCAAAAACGCAACCATACTGTGTTCGCCGAATTTCGGGTACCGCCATTTCCTGAAGACCTTCAGCCCTAAAACATCGGGGGCGCTCGACTTAAGCCGCGTGCGCATTCTTTTCAATGGTGCGGAACCCATCTCGGTTGCGCTGTGCGAGGAATTCCTCACCACTTTGGCCCCTTACGGGCTGCGCGCATCCGCCATGTTCCCCGTATACGGGCTCGCGGAGGCCAGTCTGGCCGCGACCTTCCCCAAGTCGGGCGCAGGCTACACGACAATTACAGTCAATCGTGAGGCCCTGACCATAGGCCAGGAGGCCAGGTTAACTGCCGTGGACGACCCGCACGGCGTCACATTCATGCTGGTTGGACGGCCGGTTCAGGGCTGCGAACTGCGCATCGCCGACGACGCCAATTCGGCGCTGCCGGACGGGACCGTGGGACACGTGCAGATTCGCGGCGACAACGTGACCAGCGGGTATTACCACGATTCCGCGTCAAATCAAATCCTGATCGGCGCAGACGGCTGGCTGGATACGGGGGACCTCGGGTTTTCGTCGGATCGGGGTCTCGCAATTACCGGTCGTGCAAAGGAAATTTTGTTTGTCAGCGGCCAGAATTACTACCCGCACGACTTGGAATCCGTACTTGAAGAACATGCCGGCATCGAACCGGGCAAGGCGGCGATTTGCGGCGTCAGGCCCGCAGATGCGGTCACCGACGATGTGCTCGCGTTCGTTCTCTATCGCGGCGAACTGCGTGATTTCCTCAATATCGCCAGGAACGTCCGTAAATGCATCAATGAGCATATCGGCATCGTAGTCAGCCATGTCATACCGGTTGCCAGGATCCCGAAAACGACGAGCGGGAAAATCCAGCGCTTTCTGCTCGCGGAAGGCTATCAAAAGGGCGAATTCTCGGAGATTCTGGCGCGGCTGCACGACCTCACCGCAGAAATGGCGGTCGCCTCACCTCATGCTCCGAGCGAGGTGGAGAACAATCTCAAGCAAATCTGCGATGAATTTCTTACTGACAAGCCAATCGGCATCCACGACAATATTTTTGAGCTTGGCACCAGTTCGCTGACGCTGGCGCAGATATTTCAGCGTATCGAAGCCATCTATCCCGGGCAACTCGAGGTGACCGACTTTTTCGACTACCCGACGATTGCCGAACTGGCCCGCTACCTTGAGGGCCGTCTGCAGGCGGCTCACGCGTAAAGCGGCTTCTTGTACTTCCACTTGCGGTACATCCATAGCCAGTCGGCGGGATGCTGCGTGATATGGGCCTCCGCGGCCCGCGCATACCGCTCAATGATATCGGCACCCGCTCCCGAGTACGGCGGCGCCGCCAGCAATTGCAGGTCCGCCTCATAGTAGCCGCGGCGCGTGCGTGTAATGCCGACAAAAAATACCGGCGACCGCGTAATCCGCGCGATCTTATCGGCGCCGACAAAGAATGCGGTGTCCTGATTGAGAAAACGCGTCCAGTGTTTTTCCTCCTCCCGCGGCGGTGTTTGATCGGCAACCAGCGCGACGACGCGCGCGGTGCCGCGCCGCTTGAGCGCCTCCAGCAGGAAATCCTTCACCGCAATCGGATTACCCCCGAAACGCGAGCGCGTTTCGAACATGAATCGATCGATCGCGGCGACCCGCAACGGCTTGTAAACCGCGTCAACGCCGATCCTCAGCTCAAGTGAACTCACCAGCAGCAGCCACTCCCAATTGCAGTGATGCGATGCCAGCAGCACGACCGGCTGCTGCGCCGTTATGAACGGCGTGAGCACGTCGATGTTCTTTATGTGCATGCGCTTGCGTATTTCAGCCGCGTCCATGCTGGCGCCCTTCAACACTTCGGCAATCATGTCACACGCATTGCGATAGGAGTCGCGTGCGATCCGCTCAAGATCGCGTGCCGGCCGGTCAGGAAACGAGCGCTGCAGGTTGGCGAGGGACAGCTTCCTGCGAAAATGCCAGATATGGTAAATAACGAAAAACAGCAAATCGGTCAGCGCGTACAGCACGCGTAGCGGAAGACGAGACAGTAGTTTCAGGAATATCATGCGGAAATTCTCGAACTTTAAAAAGATGACGTCAGGTGAAACCGATCACGGGACCGAGCGCTAGCGTAAGCGAGTGCCTGGCAACAGGCAAGCATATCGACAGGTTGGCCGGCCCGGTATCGGGCATACGCTGTACGGTCACGCCGACCGCTCCGGATATCGAGGTCCGGCTCGTGCCGCTTGACGCCGGTGCATGCGAGGTAGAGCGCTGCTCGATGCAGTTATCGCCCGATGAGCGCGCGCGCGCGGAGCGATTTCAATTCGAGCGCGATCGCCGGCGCTTCACGGTCGCGCGCGGAATGCTGCGTACGCTGCTCGGAGAGGCGACCGGACTCTCACCCGCCGCGATCGTCTTCGCGCAATCGCAATACGGCAAGCCTTGCATCGTAACCGCGCCACCGGCCATTCATTTTAACGTCGCGCATTCCGCGGACATGGCCATTTACGCGATGTCCTGCAGTTGCGTGCCCGGAGTCGATATTGAATACGTCCACCGTGATATCGACGAGGATGCGATGGCGAAGCGTTTTTTTACGTCGCGGGAGTACGCCGAACTGCAGCGCGTTCCCGTCGCCACTCGAAAACGCGCCTTTCTTGCCTGCTGGACGCGCAAAGAAGCGATAGTCAAAGCGATCGGCCAGGGATTGCGGATGCCCCTGGATAAGATCGAGGTAACGGTCGCACCCAATGCCGAACCGCAAGTACTGGGCGTTACCTGCGGGCAGCTTGCCGATTGGACTTTATACAACGTGGACGCGGGTCGCGATTATGTCGCGACGGTAGCGGCGCACCGCGAGAACTGATAGTACGTCCGGCCGCCCGCGATATTCGTCCTGCGGGATGGCCGCGGACGGCCCTAACCCGCCGCCGATACCCTGCGCGTGACCGCGCGCGAATTGCCGAAACACGGGACATAGACGGAATGCGTGCCGGGTCCGCCCGCCACCATGAGACAAATATCGTCCGGCCGCTGCGCGATCGTCAGCAAGGTGTCGGGTCCGATTACCCCCAGTTCCTCCGTGCGCGAGCTCTTCACGCGCAGCAGATCTTTGGCGGCCATGCGGTGCGCGGGCATTTTGGTCAACTCCCACAGGCGCGACTTCACGGCGGCCTTCGTCAGTCCGCCGCGCCGCAGAATTTCCGCGTGCTCCGGGGATATGATCAGCCACGGTTCGCCGCCGTGGCAGTATTCATTGCTCGCCGGATGCAGCATGGATTCCGCGATCACGCGCAGCAGGTCCGCGGCGTCCTTCGCATGCGTATTCAGGTTGAGCGTGCCTTCCGCGCCGACCACCGTCACGGTGCTTTGATCGCGTCCGAAGCCCCGTTCCACGTGCAGCGGCTCCCACGGACTCCCGGCCTCGTTTTCCGCGCAGCAAAACGTATATTTGCCAGGCTGGCCGTGAGTGGCGCGATCCATCTCGCCGGGCAGCGCGCCGCCGATGTTGCGTAATACGAGCCGCAGCGCACGGCCGAGCGTTGCGTTCGCCCATGCGCCTTCGCCGAGACAATTAAAAGCGGCATTGACCTCGAGTTCACCGGCAATGGGACCGTTCACGATAATCCAGACGGCCACCGAATTGGTCGTCGCCTGTATGCCCTGCAAATTAAACACCGGGTCCGCCACTGCCTCGACAGCCGCGATCAGGGCCGGCATATATTCAGGATCGCATCCGGCGAGCACTGCGTTGATCGCAATGCGCTCGACCGTCGCGGCGCCAAATGCGGGCGCTATACGCGCCACCACATCCTCGCGCGCGCGCCGCGCGTGCCTTAGCATGCGCTCGACACGCTCGACCGTGGGCGGCACGATGGGCAGACCGTCGCTCCATCGCCGCTCGCGATATAACCTGTTGATCGCGTCGAAGTCGTCGGCGCACTCGACGAGCGCCGCCCGCTCCGCGGACTGCGCCGTGT